>DATACF010000423.1:0-5011 GCA_036259235.1 Longimicrobium sp.
GCGGTTCCCCTGCTTCCTCTGCTCCCTCTGCGTGAGACCGGCTTTTACGGCCCTGGCCTCTCACAGGGGATCCGTACCTCTGTGTCCCCTGTGTCCCCTGTGAGAGGCCAGGGCCGTAAAAGCCGGTCTCACGCAGGGGGAGCAGAGGAAGCAGGGGAACCGCAGTTCTCTGCTTCCTCTGCTCCCTCTGCGTGAGACCCGCCGTTGCCGTTCCCTCGAGTCCGCCTATAGCAGCGCGAAGGAGCGGATCTCGGCGGGCGCGTCCTCTCCGCGCGTGCGGGGGCGCCGGAGGAGCACGAGGAGGCAGAGGAGGCGCTCCTCGTAGTGTGGCGCCCCCTCCAGTTTCCGCAGCTCGGCCGCGTCCAGCGTCATGCCGGGGACGACGACCACCGTCTGCGGCGCGGCGCGGTCGGGGAAGGCGTCGCGGAAGAGGGGCGGGAGCCCCCGCTGCAGCGCCGACAAGCGCGCCAGCTCCTCCGCCGACCCCGGCTCGGGGTACGCGCCGGAGACGGCCGTCGCCGGCAGGGCGACCCGGACCATTCGTGCTCCAGAAGGGCGATCATCGGCCCTCTCCCGCGCGACAATGTGCGCCTGGCGCGGGAGCGGACTTCGCCCCGCGACTCCTCTCCCGGGTAAGATGAGCCCTACTCAGATGTTTCCCCGTCGGGCGAACGCCGGGAGGCGTGTGGGGGAGCTTCCGTCACCGGAATCGGGGGAAACGGCGGCGGGAATCGCCGCTCGTCCCATCGCTCGCCGCGACAACCGTTTACGCGGATTCGGAGCGAGGTATCCGATTTGCGAAGGGAGGCCTCGTTTTTCGCCGGACCCGCAGCAGAAGGAGGAGACCGGGATGATCCAGACCGCGACGGCGGCCGAGCGCCGCAACCCCCGCCGGGCGTTCATCCGCCATACCGTGGGCGTCCCGCTGGAGGTGCGCGCGGTGGACGAGCACGCGCCGCACACGGAGCAGAGCGTCAACGTGAGCGAGGGCGGGCTGTCGTTCGTCTCCGACCAGGACCTGGCGCTCGGGAGCATCATCGACGTCCGCATCGAGGTCGACCCGCCTTTCGAGGCGCAAGCGCGGGTGGTGTGGAAGAGCCCCGAGGGTGACCGTTTCTGCATCGGCGTGGAGTTCCTCGACGCCGGCGACGCCTTCCGCGCGCGGATGGTGGAGCAGGTGTGCGCCATCGAGCGGTACCGGCAGGAGGTGGAGGCGAGCGAGGGGCGCACGCTCACCTCGCAGGAGGCCGCCGCCGAGTGGATCGGCCGGTACGCCGGCCGCTTCCCCGTCGCCTGACGCGGCGCCGCCGCGTTCCCCCGGACTGGAGAGGGCCGTGCACGGAAGCTTCGTCTGGAACGAGCTGGCGGCGGCCGACCCCGCCGCGGCGCGCGACTTCTACGCGGCGGCGCTGGGGTGGACCTTCGAGCCCTTCGACCTCCCCGACGGCCCGTACTGGGTGGCGAAGGCCGGCGGCCGCGTGGTGGCGGGGATCGGCGGGCTCGACACGGCGGCCGTCCCCGGGACCGCCGCCTCCACCTGGTTCGCCTTCGTCGAGGTCGACGACGTCGACGTCCGCCTGGCGAAGGCGGTGGAGCTCGGCGCCACCGTCGTCCAGCCCCCCGTCGACGTCCCCATGGTCGGCCGCGTCGCCGTCCTCCGCGACCCCACCGGCGCGCCCATCGGGTGGATGACGGCCCCGCCGCCGGAGGAAGGCTGACCGGCGGTCGCGATCGGGACCTAAAGAACGACCCCGCCCTCGTGTGATCGAGGTGCGGGGCCGTCGTGCTCCGGTGGATCGGGCTACGTCTTCGGTTTCGGACGCCGGGGCTTCTCGGCGGAGTCGGCCACGAACCTCTCCGCCGCGCGCACGGCCGGACGCCCCCCTTTGCGCCCGTTCTCCCGGGCCGCCGCCGCCTTCGCCGGGCTGCGGATCTGCCCCAGGTAGCGCGGCGCCCACTCGCGGAGGTTGAACGCCGCCTCCATCAGCGCGCCCAGCGAAAGGTGCGCGTCGAGCGCGTCCCAGTGCAGCCCGTCGCCGCCCGGCGAGACCCGCGCCTCGGCGAGCTGCGCGGGCGTCGCCGTCTCCAGCCCCGGCGCCCGCTCCGGCGGGAAGCCGAAGGCGAAGCCGCTGGTCAGCTCCACGATCACCAGCCCGCGCTCCGCGTCGTATCCGACGGTCTCCGCGCGCGGCTCGACGCGCTCCGCCTCGCGCGCCTCGCGTACGGCGGCCTCGTTCTGCCGCGCGAACTCCTCGTCCGTCGCCGGCGCCCGCTTACGCGCCATGGTACCTCCTCCATTCCGCCAGGAACGCCCCCTGGTTCTCCTCGACGATCCGCAGCGCCTCGCGCGCGTCCGCGGCCCGCACGCGGTGGTTCTGCCAGATCGTGGGGGCGGTCTCCTCGTCGCCCAGCTTGACGAGCACCTCGCCCCCGTCGTCGCACTCCACGTGCACGTGCGGAGGCCGGTGCTCGCGCGGGGGCGCGTACACGTAGACCCGGAAGCCACCCCGCCCGAAGACCAGACCCATGTCCCCTACGCTAAAACCCATCGCTGGGTTACACAAGCCCGCCGTTGTAACACGACGGCTTCTCCGGCCCGGCGGCGTTGGCGGACGGCGGGACGGGGCGTATCTTCCCCCCCATGCGCCGCCTTCGCGCGGCATCCAGCGGGGGGTCCACCGTGAGACGGGAGAGGCGAGGTGCGGGATCCGCGCGTTTCGGCGATGGCCGATGGGATGATCGGCTCGGAGGTCCTCAAGATCGCGGGCGAGATCCGCGCCCGGGTAGCCGAGGGGGCCGAGGTCTGCAACCTCACCGTCGGCGACTTCGCCCCCAGCGAGTTCCGCGTCCCCGAGGCGCTGGCCCGGGAGATCGTCGCGGCGCTCGCGGCCGGCGAGACCAACTACCCGCCCTCCGACGGCGTCCTCCCCTTACGCAAGGCCATCGCCGCCTTCTACGAGACGCGGCTGGGGCTGAAGTACCCGCTGGAGTCGATCCTGGTGACCGGCGGCTCGCGCCCGGCCATCTACGCGGCGTACCGCGCCGTGGTCGACCCCGGCGACACGGTGGTCTACCCCGCCCCGTCGTGGAACAACAACCACTACGCCTACCTCTCGGGCGCCCGCGGCGTCGCCGTCGTCTGCGACGCGGCCGACGCCTTCCTCCCCACCCGGGCCTCGCTCGAAGAGGCCGTCCGCGGCGCGCGCCTCCTGGCGCTCAACTCGCCACTCAACCCCACGGGGACGGCCTTCACCCGCGAGGCGCTGGAGGGGATCTGCGACCTGGTGCTGGAGGAGAACGCGCGGCGCGGCCCCGACGAGCGCCCGCTCTACCTCCTCTACGACCAGGTCTACTGGATGCTGACCTTCGGGGCCACGACGCACGTCGACCCCGTCTCGCTCCGCCCCGCGCTGGCCGACCACACCATCTACATCGACGGGATCTCCAAGGCCTTCGCCGCCACGGGGGTGCGCGTGGGGTGGGCCGTGGGGCCGGCGGACATCATGGCGCGGATGGCGAACTTCCTGGGGCACGTGGGCGCCTGGGCCCCCCGCGCCGAGCAGGTCGCCACCGCGCGCGTCCTGGCCGACGACGAGGGGGTCGACGCCTACCTCGCGGAGATGAAGGGCGAGGTGTACGCGCGGCTGGCGGCGCTCCACACCGGGCTCCTCGACCTCCGCGCGCACGGCCTCCCGGTGGAGGTCATCTTCCCCATGGGGGCCATCTACCTGAGCGCCCGCTTCGCGCTGCACGGGTCGGCGACGCCCGCGGGGCGGGTGCTGGAGAGCAACGAGGACATCCGCCAGTACCTCCTGGACGCCGCCGGGCTGGCCGCCGTCCCCTTCCAGGCCTTCGGCGTCCCCGGCGAGACCGGGTGGTTCCGCCTCTCCGTCGGCGCCGTCTCGCTCGCCGAGATCGGCCCCGTCCTCGAGCGCGTCGGCGCCGCCCTCCGCGCCCTCTCCGCGGAGCCCGCCGCCGTGTGAAGCGCGGGCGCTCGCTCGGGCCCAGGCATCCCTGACTGCAGCCTCTCACAGGGGGCACAGGGGGCACGGAGAGCTTCGTTCCGGGTTCTCCGTGCCCCCTGTGTCCTCTGTGAGAGCAAAAGCGAAAACCGGTCTCACGCAGAGAAGCAGAGTCAGCAGAGAACTGCACGGGGTTCTCTGCTGACCCTGCTTCTCTGCGTGAGGCCTATCTGTTTACTGGGCATGCGACTCCACGGGCACGGCGCCTGCAACCGTCCCCGGCCCCACGGCGGAGAGAGGGACCGCGGAAGAAGGAGAGAGGCGATGGCGACGGTGATGGACATGCCCGGGACGCGGGCGCGGGCCTTCGAGCCCGGGATGGCCGCCTCGGTGGGGGCCGACACCCGGACCCCCGGGTGGGACCTGGCCACCGAGCGGCGGATCGACGACGGACGGACGCTCGCCAACCAGATCGGGTGGTTCAGCATCGGGCTGGGGCTGGCCGAGATCGCCGCCCCCGACCGGATCTGCGAATGGCTGGGGATGGAGGGGAGCGAGAACCTGGTGCGCCTCTTCGGCGTCCGCGAGATCACCAAGGCCGTCGGGATCCTGTCGAACCGGCGCCCGGCCGGGTGGATGTGGGCCCGCGTCTTCGGCGACGTCCTCGACCTCGCCACGCTGGGGTCGGGGCTGGTGGGCGACAACCCGCGCAAGCGCAACGTGGCCCTCGCCATCGCCGCCGTGGCGGGGGTGACGGCGCTCGACGTCCTCTGCGCGAAGCAGCTGAGCCAGCCGCGGCACCAGCACTGACGGGGAGCGGGACCGGCGCGGGGGCGGACGCCGTCCCCGCGCCGATGGGAGCGGGCCCGCGGCCGTGCGGCGGCCGGGAGGTCCAGGGAGGGGTGGAAGAACTAGTGTAGTGCCTTCAAAGTCTCGTTCGCTTTGGTCACCTTCTCCAGGATGTGCTGCGCGGAAGCGGTCCAGGTGAAGGGCTTGGGGTCAGAGTTGCGGCGCTCGATATAGGCGGTGATGGCCGCAATCAGCTCGTC
>DATACF010000424.1:0-3042 GCA_036259235.1 Longimicrobium sp.
GGCGGCCGTGGATGTTGCCGATGTTGTTGAGGCAGTGCGAGAGCCCCCGCCCGTCGCCGAGGGCCTCCTTGATCCGCATGGAGTCGCGGTAGAACTCCAGCGCCCGGGGGTACTCGCCCACCTGGTAGTAGGTGGTCCCCAGGAAGTTGAGGGTGTCGCTCTCGCCCATCCGGTCACCGGCCGCGCGCTGGATGCGGAGCGCCTCGAGGAGGGCGGCGAGCGCGGCGGGGATGTCGGAGCGGCGGAGGTGGGCGTTGCCGATGCGGTTGAGCGCGCTGGCGCTCCCCGCCACGTCGCCCAGCGCCCGGAGCGCCTCGACGGCCTCGCCCAGGTGGGCGACGGCCGCGTCGTGCTCCATCAGCAGCACCTCGCACGCCCCCTGGGCGCGGAGCGCGTACGCGACCCCGCCCCGGTACCCCGCGCGCTCGGCCAGCTCGCGCGCCTGGCGGGCCAGGCGCACTCCCGCCTGCGGCTCGCTGAAGCGCGCCTCCCACGC
The DNA here is from genome assembly GCA_036259235.1 of Longimicrobium sp. Lineage (GTDB taxonomy): Bacteria > Gemmatimonadota > Gemmatimonadetes > Longimicrobiales > Longimicrobiaceae > Longimicrobium. The sequence continues at coordinate 497 of DATACF010000424.1, forward strand.
CCGCGCGTTCAGCGCGTCGACCTCCGCGCGCGCCTCGGCCGCCCCCGCGCAAGGGGCGGGCGCGGGTGCGTCGGGAGGACGGATGCCGGCGGTGGAGTCCATGCGCGCCTGGGAACGGGTGTGAGACCCGCGGGGTGTGTTCGTCCGACGCCGCCATAATCCGCCGCCCGCGCCCATCGCGCAAGCGCGTCCAGATGCGACGTCGCGTGGGAAAGATGAACGGAAGGGACGGCGGGGCGGGCGGAGTGCTCAGTACCGAGTGCCCAGTGCCCAGTGCCGAGTGCCGGTTCCTGGATCTCCGGCTCGGTTCGGCGAATCCCCCGAACAGCGGGGCGGCTGCGCCGCGGGCCCTCACCCTGGCGGCTCGCCGCAGGCCTCCCCGCCTGTCCCTCTCCCGAACTACGGGAGAGGGACGTCGAATGGACGGGCTTTCCGCGTGCGACGACGGGTCCCGCCCGGTCCGCGAAGGCTGACTTCGTGCCGTTCCCGCCGCGGTTTCAACCGGGTAGGGACGGGGATCTATCCCTCCCCCGCCTCCTGCGCGATCCGGTACGCGTCGTTCCGCGAGATCCCCAGCCGGCGCCGGAGCTCCTTGGCCACCGCGCTGGGCGCCTGCCCCTGCGCCAGGAGCGCCTTCGCCAGCGCGTCGGCCGCCATGGCGTCCACCGCCTCCTCGGCCCGCGCGTCGGCGGGGCGGCCGGCGACCACGACGACGATCTCGCCCAGCACCTCGCCCCGGAACCGCTCCGCCGCCTCGGCCACGGTGCCGCGGAAGACCTCCTCGTGGAGCTTGGTCAGCTCGCGGCAGACGGCGACGCGGCGCTCCGGGCCCGCGGCCTCGGCCAGGTCGGCCAGGAGCTTCGCCAGCCGGTTGGGCGACTCGTACAGGACCGACGCGCGGGGGCTCGCCGCCACCTCCTCCAGGAGCTCGGCGCGCTCGGGGCCCTTGCGCGGGGGGAAGCCGAGGAAGGTGAAGGTCTCGGCCTCGACGCCGGAGGCCACCAGCGCGGCCAGGAGCGCCGAGGGGCCGGGGATGGGGACGACGGGGAACCCCGCCGCCGCCGCCTCGCGGACGATCCGGGCGCCGGGGTCGGAGAGGAGGGGCGTCCCCGCGTCGGAGACCAGCGCCACCCGCTTCCCCTCGCGGAGCATCTCGACCACCAGCGACGCCCGCGCCGCCTCGTTGTGCTCGTGCGCCGACACCAGGCGCGTCTGGATGCCGAGGTGGCGGAGGAGGATGGAGGTGCGGCGCGTGTCCTCGGCGAGGACCACGTCCGCGTCGCGGAGCGTCTCGACGGCGCGGCGGGTGATGTCGCCCAGGTTGCCGATCGGCGTGGCGACGACGTGGAGCGCCGCGCGCCCCTCGCCGCCGCTCAGAGCGCCAGCGCCCACGGGAGGCGCGCGAAGAAGCCGTGCTCCGAGAGGACGAAGCGCGAGTCGCGGGCGGTCCGCTCGACCACCGCCGCCGGGTCGACGCCGTGGTGGTCGGAGGCGGTGATCAGCACCTCCGTGACCCAGGCGGCGACCGCCGCGGTGAGCTGCTCGGGCGTGGCGACGGGGTCGCCGGAGACGCGCCCCTCCTCGGTGATGCGGAAGGCCCCCGCCGAGGGGTGCTCCAGCGCCGCCACCGCCTGCCCGCGGCGGAGGAGCGAGAGCGCCGTCTCGCGCCCCAGGGCGGGGGTCAGCTCGCGGAGGATCCCGCCGACGATCCGGCGGTAGAGGTCGACGAACCCCGGCCCCGCCTGCACGGGGAGGGCGGGGAGCGCGGGGTAGAGCGTCGCCTGGAGCTTCCCGGGCGTCCGCTCCCAGAGGACGCGGAGGAAGTCGCCCACGGCGGTGCCCGGGTCGCGGTCGGTGAACCACCCGGCGCGGAAGGCTCCGTCCTCGAAGGCCAGGTAGTGGAAGCGGTCGCCGTCGAAGAGCTCCAGCACCCCCCCGAAGCGCCGCTCGCGGAGCGCGGGGAAGAGCTGGTCCGGGCGCGACGGGTCGGCGCCGTCCCAGGCCAGCGGCGGCTCCAGGAGCGTCGCCAGCATGGCCTGGAGCTGCGCGTCGGAGGCGCCGAAGTAGCCGATCTGCCCCCCCTCGCCCCGCTCGCTCTCGGTCGCCACGATCCGCAGCACCTCCGAGAGCGCCGCCGGCCCGCGCGAGCCCGGCTGGAGGCGCGCCGCGTGGAAGGGCTCGCCGTCGCGGAGGAAGACCAGGTACCCGCGCTCGCCGAGCTGGATGCAGACGAACCCCGACACGCGCCCGGCGCGGTCGCGCTTGCCGTCGCTGAGGATCCCCGGGAGGTTGACGTAGCTGAGCTTGGTCCGCGGCAGGAAGGCCGCGTCGTGGGGGAACTGGTAGATCATGGGAAGGTGGAGGGGAGACGCGGTCGGCCCTGCGCGCACAAGCTCCGCGCCATGCGTACACGAACCGTGCCCGCGTGCAAGTGCTTGCACCGCAACCGCCCCGCCCGCCGGGCGGCGGACGGCGCCCGGCATTCGGCACGCGGGCCGGGCGGAATGCGGGAGGGCCGGGGAGGCGAGCCATCCGCCTCCCCGGCC
>DATACF010000425.1:0-4527 GCA_036259235.1 Longimicrobium sp.
CCCCCCCCCCCCCCCCGCCGCGCCCCCCCGGTTGCGCATCCGCCCCCCGGCACAGAGGTTGAGCGCCGCGGGTATACCGTCGTCCGAATCCCGAAACACGCCCGTCGCCTCCCCCGTTCCGAGCCCCGACGCATGCGCAGAATCGCCCTGCTGGCCTGTCTCCTGGCGCTCCCGGCCGCCGCCGCGGCGCAGGAAGCCCCCGCGCCTCTCACCCGCGCCGACACGCTGCGCGGCACCATCACCCCCGAGCGGGCGTGGTGGGACGTCGCCTTCTACGACCTGCACGTCCGCGTGAGCCCGGCCGACAGCACGGTGCGCGGGCGGACCGGGATCACCTACCGCGTCGTCTCGGCCCCGCGCGAGATGCAGATCGACCTCCAGCGGCCGATGGAGGTCGACAGCGTGACCCAGGACGGGCGCCGGCTCCAGCACCGCCGCGACGGCGACGTCTTCTACGTCCGCACCGTGGCGCCGCAGCCGGTCGGCGCGCGGAAGACCGTCACCGTGCACTACCACGGGCGGCCGCGCGTGGCCACCAACGCCCCGTGGGACGGCGGCTTCGTGTGGACCAAGGACGGCCAGGGGCGCCCGTGGGCGGCCACCGCCGTGCAGGGGCTGGGGGCCAGCGCCTGGTGGCCGAACAAGGACCACCAGTCCGACGAGCCCGACAGCCAGCGCGTCGCCGTCACCGTCCCCGACCCCATGGTCAACGTCTCCAACGGGCGGCTCCGGAGCACCACGAGGAACCGCGACGGGACGACCACCTACGAGTGGTTCGTCGCCAGCCCCATCAACAACTACAACGTCGCCGTCAACGCGGGGAGCTACGCGCACTTCTCCGACGTCTACGAGGGCGAAGGCGGCCGGCTGACGCTCGACTTCTGGCCGCTGGCCGAGAACCTGGAGCGGGCGCGCGTGCAGTTCGCCCAGACGAAGCCGATGCTCCAGTGCTTCGAGCGGTGGTTCGGGCCCTTCCCCTGGTACGAGGACGGCTTCAAGCTGGTCGAGACCCCGTACCTGGGGATGGAGCACCAGAGCGCGGTGGCGTACGGCAACGGCTACCGCAACGGCTACCGCGGGCGCGACCTCTCGGGGACGGGGGTGGGGCTGGCGTGGGACTTCATCATCATCCACGAGGCCGGCCACGAGTGGTTCGGGAACAACATCACCTCCAAGGACATCGCCGACATGTGGGTCCACGAGGGGTTCACCAACTACTCCGAGGGGATCTACAGCGAGTGCCAGCAGGGGAAGGAGGCGGGCGCGCGGTACCTCGTGGGGCTGCGGAAGAACATCGCGAACGACCGCCCGGTCGTGGGGCCCTTCGGCGTCAACCGCGAGGGGTCGGGCGACATGTACTACAAGGGCTCCAACATGCTCCACACCATCCGCCAGATTGTCGCCGACGACGAGAAGTGGCGGGGGATCCTCCGCGGGCTCAACCAGGACTTCCGCCGCCAGACCGTCACCGGCGCCCAGGTGCAGCGCTACGTGAGCGAGCGCGCCGGGATCGACCTCTCCCGCGTCTTCCAGCAGTACCTGACGACGACGCAGGTCCCGGTGCTGGAGTACCGGCTGGAGGGGGGGACCCTCTCGTACCGGTGGGCCAACGTCGTCCCCGGCTTCGACATGCCCGTCCGCGCCACCCTCCGCGACGGCGCCTTCGAGACCCTCCGCCCCACCGAGCGCTGGCAGACCGCCCGGGCGAGCCTCTCCAGCCCCGCCGCCTTCCGCGTCGACGAGAACTTCTACGTCGAGGTCCGCGACGTCGGCGCGGCGGCGAGATAAGGAACCGCAGGGCCTCTCACAGGGGGCGCAGGGGACACAGGGGGCTCGGTCGCGCACCGGGCCCCCCTCTGTGTCCTCCGTGTCCCCTGTGTGAGATTCCAGCTCGGCCTGGGAATGCATCGGGAGACGGCCCCCGCGACTGGCGGACGGAGCGCGGACCGGTATTCTTCCCATTCACACGTTCCGGTCGATCCGCCACCGCCCATCGCCCCCCATGCACCACCCCGCTCCGCCCCGCCAGGGATCGCCTCCCTCCGACGACGCCGCGCCGCCGCCGCTGAGCGTGGACGCGGCGCTGACGACGCTGGCGCCGCGCTTCCGGACCGAGACCCCCGTCACCGTGGCGGGGAAGGTCCAGGCGGTGCGCACCTACGAGCCGTGGCACTACGTCGACCTCTCGGGGACCGACGCCCAGCTCACCTGCCGCCTCCCCGCCGCCGCGGCGCCCCCCGAGCCGGGGCACGCGCTGGTGGTCCACGGCGCGCTGTCGGTGCAGCCCTCGCGCTTCAAGGGCGGGCTGGAGGTGCTCCTCACCGGCGAGGTGGTGGGCACCTACCGCCAGGCGGCGCTCCCGCGGAGCCGGCGCCCGCTGACCCGCGCGCACACCCCCCAGCGCCTCTCGTGGAGCGTCGCCCACGACCCGCTCCCCCGCATCGCCGTGGTCGCCACCGCCACGGGGTGGGAGGACGCCCGCCGCGCCCTCCTCTCGCACGACGCCCCCGAGCCGTGGACGCACGTCCCCGCCAACTTCGGGAGCCGCGACGAGATCCTCCGGCTCGTGGAGCGGCTGGGCGCCGACCCCGGGTGGGACGCCGTGGCGCTGCTGCGCGGCGGCGGCGACGCGCGGGCGCTGGACATGTGGGACGACCCCGACCTGGTGGAAGCGCTCCTGGCGATGGAGCGCCCCTTCTACACCGCGCTGGGCCACAGCACGCACCTCCTCCTGGCCGACCGCTACGCCGACGAGTCGTTCGACACCCCCACCGCCTTCGGCCACGCCCTGGGCCAGCTCCTCGAGGCCGAGCTCGCCCGCCGCCTCCGGCTCGACGCCGCCCGCGCCGAGCGCGACGCCCTGGCGCGCGAGCTCGACGAGGCCCGCGCCGCCGCGCGCGAGGGAGCGCGCGAGCGACGGACGCTCCTCCGCCTCGCGATCGGTCTCGCCGCCGCGTCCGCCCTTCTCCTGGCCGCCCTCGTCCTCGCCTGACCCCGCCCCCGGTGCGGAAATCGCGGTCGCGCACGGGCGCCTCCCGCCATCGGGGCGGGGGGCGCCTTTCTCTTCGAGCGAAGGACGGATGGGGGCGATGAGCGGAGACGGACAGAGCACGGAAGACCTCCCCACGCGGAGGCTGGGCGAGCGCGGGCCCGAGATCACCCGCGTCGGCTTCGGCGCGTGGGCCATCGGCGGCGGCGGGTGGGCGTTCGGGTGGGGGCCGCAGGACGACGACGCGTCGATCCGCGCCATGCGCCACGCCGTCGAGCGGGGCGTCAACTGGATCGACACCGCCGCGGTCTACGGGCTGGGGCACTCCGAGGAGGTGGTCGGCCGCTGCTTACGCGAGTTCCCCGAAAGCCAGCGGCCCTACGTCTTCACCAAGGGCGGGCTGGTGTGGGACGAATCGGACCCCATGGCCCCGCCGCAGAGGAACCTCCAGCCGGCGTCCATCCGCCGCGAGTGCGAGGCGTCGCTCCGGCGGCTGGGGGTCGAGCGGATCGACCTCTACCAGTTCCACTGGCCCGACGAGACGGACACCCCCGTCGAGGCGTCGTGGGGCGAGATGGCGCGGCTGGTGGAGGAGGGGAAGGTGCGGTGGGCGGGGGTCTCCAACTTCGACGTCGCCCTCCTGGAGCGGTGCGCGCCCATCCGCCACGTCGACTCGCTCCAGCCCCCCTTCTCGCTCGTCCGCCGCGAGGTGGGCGAGGCCGAGATCCCCTGGGCGGCGGCGCACGGGACGGGGGTCATCGTCTACTCCCCCATGCAGTCCGGGCTCCTGACCGACCGGTGGACCCGCGACCGGGTGGACGCCCTCGCCGAGGACGACTGGCGTCGCCAGGCCCCCGAGTTCCAGCCGCCGAACGTCGAGCGCAACCTGGCGCTCCGCGACGCCCTCCGCCCCATCGCGGAGCGGCGCGGGACCACGGTGGCCAGCGTGGCCGTGGCGTGGACGCTGGCCTGGCCCGGGGTGACGGCGGCCATCGTGGGCGCCCGCACCCCCGAGCAGGTGGACGGGTGGGTGGGCGCGGCGTCGGTGCGGCTTTCGGACGACGACCTGGACGAGATCGCCCGCGCGGTGGAGGGGACGGGCGCGGGGGGCGGGCCGGTGCGGCCGGGGTGAAGCGCGCGGAAGGCGCCGGGGCGCGGCGGGGCGGAGGGATGGCCTGCGATTTGTACGCTTCGCCCCCCGCCGCGCGACCGCGCGCGCGAGCCGTGAGACGACCGCCGCCTCCCACACCGTGACGACACCGGACCCGTTCCCGCAGCAGAGCCTGCCCGGCCGCGAGGACCCGCTCCCCGGCGCGGCCGGCGCGGCGGACGCCCCCACCCCCCGGCCGACGGAGGAGCAGTACCACCTCTTCGTCGAGCGGGTGCACGAGTACGCGGTCTTCCTGATGGACCCCGGCGGCTTCGTCACGCACTGGGGCGAGGGGGCCCGGCGGATGAAGGAGTACGCCCCCGGGGAGATCGTCGGCCGCCACCTCCGCGACCTCTACCCCCCCGGCGGGGCCGAGGACGGCACCGCC
>DATACF010000426.1:0-2873 GCA_036259235.1 Longimicrobium sp.
GGGGCCCCGGGCCCCGGCGCTCCTGGTGCTCGGCGGGCTGGTCTGGCTCGACGACCGGGGGCCGGTCTTCTTCCGGCAGGAGCGGGTGGGGAAGGACGGGAAGCCCTTCCGGATGTGGAAGTTCCGGACGATGCGGGTGGACGCCGAGAAGGTGGGCCCGCAGCTCACCGTCGGCGCCGACCCGCGGATCACCCGCGTGGGGCGGTGGCTGCGGAAGACCAAGGTCGACGAGCTCCCCCAGCTCCTCAACGTCCTCTCGGGCGAGATGAGCCTGGTGGGGCCGCGCCCGGAGGTGCCGCGCTACGTGGCGATGTACACCCCCGAGCAGCGCCGCGTCCTCTCGCTGATGCCGGGGATCACCGACCCGGCCTCCATCCGCTACCGCGACGAGAGCGCCGTGCTGGCCGAGGCCGACGACCCGGAGCGGACGTACGTCGAGGAGGTGATGCCCGAGAAGATCCGGCTCAACCTCGACTACGCCGCGCGGTCGAGCGTCCTCTCCGACACCGCCGTCATCCTCAAGACGATCCTCCCGATCGGCCGCGGCTGACGCGTTCCGGCGCCGTCCTCCCCCTCTCCCAGGGGTTGGGAGAGGGGGCCGGGGGGTGAGGGCCGACGATGCCGGCGCCGCGCACCGAATCCCGGTCGCTCCACCGAACCTCCTCCCCGACCTCCCCATGGACGCCCTCTCCGCCGCCGCCTTCGGGGTCGTGCTGGCCGCCTGCGCGGGGCTGCGCGCCTTCCTCCCGCTCTTCTCGGCCAGCGTGGCCGTGCACCTCTACCCCCTCGCCCTCCCCGACGCGCTGCGGTGGCTGGAGCGGCCCGAGGCGATGGTCCTCTTCGGGGTGGCGACGCTCCTGGAAATCCTGGGCGACAAGGTGCCGATCGTCGACCATCTCCTCGACTCGGTGCAGGTCTTCACCAAGCCGGCGCTCGCGGCGCTGGCGGCCACGCCCTTCCTCTACCAGCTCGCCCCCGAGCACGCGGCCGCCATCGCCATCGTGGTCGGCGCGCCGCTGGCGCTGGGGGTGCACGCCACCAAGGCCACGGCGCGCGCCGGGAGCACCGTCACCACCGGCGGCCTCGGCAACCCGGTGCTCAGCCTCGTGGAGGACGTGGCCGCCGTCTGCGCGGTGATCGTGGGCTTCCTGGCGCCGCTGATCGCGCTGGCGCTCACGCTCTTCCTCCTCTTCGTCCTCGTCCGCTTCGCCCTCCGCGTCCGGCGCCGGCGGCGGGCCTGAAACTCGCCTCGCCGGCGGCGCGTAAGGCGGGAGGCAAGCCGGTCCCGACTCACTCCCGACCCGGACGAACCCCCGATGAAGTCTTATCTCCCCCTCCTCGCGGCCGCTCTCCTCCTGGCGCCGGCGCACGACCTCGCGGCGCAGGACCGCCACGGCTCCCGCGTCGAGATCACCGACGGCTCGCACGGCCGGATGGGCCCTCGCCGCGCCCTCGCCGACGCCGACTTCGCGATCACGACGACGAACCAGAAGGCGTCGCTGATGCTGGTCGACGGGATGGTGGCCATGCAGCTGACCGACCGGACGCTCCGCGAGATCACCCGCGACATGGACCGCGACGCCCGCGAGGACGCGGACGACGGCTTCCTGGCGCGCACCATCGCCAACGCGGTCCGCAACAGCGTGGGCTCCATGCTCCGTCGCTCCTTCCAGTACCCGGTCGCCGACATCGAGAGCGTCGAGTACCGCCGCGGCCGCCTCGTCTTCACCACCGAGGACGGCGACGAGATCTTCCGGAACGTCGAGGTCGACGACGACGAGCTCATGGAGACCTTCTCCCCCGCCGACGCCCAGGCCTTCGTCCGCGAGTTCCGCGCGCTCAAGGCCCGCACGCGGTAGATCTCACGCGAAAGACGCGGAGGACGCGGAGAGGGCTCCCCCGCGTCCTCCACGTCTTTCGCATGAGCGGGCTTTTACGGCTTCGATCTCACGCAGAGGAGCAGAGTCAGCAGAGAAATCCCTCTGCTGACTCTGCTCCTCTGCGTGAGACCCGCAGTTCGGTGGTCCGGATCGGAACGGATGCGCGCGGGCAGAGCTCTTGCGCGGGGCGGGCGGGATGCGCACGCTGCTGGCGGTGGACCTGGGGCTCCGGACGGGGCTGGCGCTCTACGGGGCGGACGGGCGGCTGGTGTGGTACCGCTCGCAGAACTTCGGGAGCGCGCCGCGGCTCCGGCGCGCGGTGCACACGCTGCTGCACGAGCACCCCGAGCTGGAGCGGCTGGTGCTGGAGGGCGGCGGCCCGCTGGCCGAGATCTGGGAGCGCGAGGCGGGGAAGCGCGGGGTGGCGGTGCGCCGCATCGCCGCCGAGGTGTGGCGGCAGCGGCTGCTCTACGGCCGCGAGCAGCGCACCGGCGCGCAGGCCAAGCACAACGCCGACCCCTTCGCCCGCCGCGTGATCGAGTGGTCGGGCGCCGCCCGCCCCACCTCGCTCCGCCACGACGCCGCCGAGGCCATCCTCATCGGCTTCTGGGGCGTCCTCGACGCCGGCTGGCTCGACGACGTCCCGCCCGAGCTGCGGCGGTAGCCCTGGCATCTTCCTGGCGGCGAGCGCCGCCGCGGTCACGATCCGATCACCTCGAACATGGAGGGCACACCGATGTCCGACTTCTCTTCCTCTTCCGGCATCCCCGCGCCCGTCCTCCGCCGCTGGGTGATGCGCGCCTTCGTCGTCGGCCTCCTCGCGGGGGTGGCGGCGGGGATCGCGGCGCTGCTGAACTAGTGTAGTGCCTTCAAAGTCTCGTTCGCTTTGGTCACCTTCTCCAGGATGTGCTGCGCGGAAGCGGTCCAGGTGAAGGGCTTGGGGTCAGAGTTGCGGCGCTCGATATAGGCGGTGATGGCCGCAATCAGCTCGTC
>DATACF010000427.1:0-2898 GCA_036259235.1 Longimicrobium sp.
CGGCGCACCCGCTCCTCAATCGGCGGGTGGGTCGAGAACAGGCTGGCGAAGCCGCCGCCCCGGAACGGCTTGACGATGTAGAGCGGCTCTGCTGCCTGGTTGACCTGCATCGGGATCGCCGCCGCGCCGCTGGAGGCCGCCCAGGCCGCCGTCCGCGCGCAGGTGCGCGCCGGCGCCATGCCCGGCGCCGCGCTCGCCATCGGGCGCGAGGACCGCGTGGTGGTGGAGGAGGGGATCGGGCGGGTGGGGTGGACGGCCTCGGCCGCGAAGGTCGACCCGGAGAAGACCGTCTACGACATCGCCTCGCTCACCAAGGTGGTGGCGACGACGACGGCGGTGATGCTCCTGGTGGAGGACGGGCGGATGGAGCTCGACGCCCCGGTGTCGCGCTACGTCCCCGCCTTCTCGGGCGGGGCCAAGGACCGGGTGACGGTGCGCCACCTCCTGACGCACACCGCCGGGCTCCCGGCGGGGGCGGGCGCCTCGGGGGCGCCGGCCGAGGCGCTCCGGCAGCTGGTGCGCACGCCGCTGGCGCGCGCGCCGGGGGAGGCGGTGGAGTACTCGGACGTGGGCTTCGTCGTCCTCTGGGAGGCCGCGCGGGCGGCGGCGGGCGAGCCCCTCTTCCGCCTCCTCGACCGGCGCGTCTACGGCCCGCTGAAGATGCGGCAGACCACCTTCCTGGCCGGCGCGGACTGCCCCCGCTGCGCCCCCACCTGGCGCGACGACGACGGCGCCCCCGTGCGCGGCGTCGTGCACGACCCCACCGCCCGCAAGCTGGGCGGGATCGCCGGGAACGCCGGGCTCTTCTCGACCGCGCGCGACCTGGGGCGCTTCGCGGCCATGCTGGCGAACGGGGGCGAGCTCGACGGGGTGCGGGTGCTGAAGGCGGAGACGGTGGCCCTCTTCGCCGCGCCGCAGCCGGGCGCCGGGAAGCGGGCGCTGGGGTGGGACACGCCGGGGCCGAGCGGCACCGGCGGCGCGGGGACGAAGATCTCGAAGGCGGCCTTCGGGCACACCGGCTTCACCGGGACCTCGCTCTGGGTCGACCCCGAGCGGAAGACGTGGACGGTGCTCCTCTCCAACCGCGTCTACCAGCCCCAGACCCCCAACCGCATCCAGACGCTCCGCCGCCGCGTCAACGACCAGGTCGCCCTCGCCGCCGACCAGGTCGACGAACAGGCCCCGGCGCTGGCGGACTGAGCCGGGAAACAGCGCGCCTCTGCGTGAGACCTTTTGCTTTCCCCCTACGCCGCCTCGGAGCCGGCCTCCGCGCGCCCGTCCGCCTCGGCGGCGGGGAGGGTGAAGTGGAAGACGCTCCCCTCGCCCTCTCGGCTCTCGACCCAGATCCGCCCCCCGTGGGCCTCGGCGATGGCGCGGGCGATGGCGAGCCCCAGCCCCAGCCCGCCGGCCGCCCCCCGCCGCCCCTGCCAGAAGCGGTCGAAGACGCGCGGGAGGTCCTCGTCGGCGATCCCCGGCCCCGTGTCGCGCACGCTCACCCGCACCGCCCCCTCGTGCGCCGCCGCCGCCAGCGTCACCGTCCCCCCGCGGGGGGTGTGCTTCAGCGCGTTCCCCAGGAGGTTCGAGAGGAGCTGGAGGACCCGCGCGCGGTCGGCGCGCACCGGCGGGAGCCCGGGCGCCACCTCGCACGACAGCCGCACCGCCCCCTCCTCGGCCAGGGCGTCGAAGAGCTCCACCGCGCCTTCCGCCAGCGCCTTCACCTCCACGGCCTCCGTCCGGAACTCCCGCGCCCCCGACTCCAGCGCCTGCACCTCCACCAGGTCCTGCACCAGCCGCTCCATCTGCCCGGCCGCGCTCCGGAGCGTCCGCAGCAGCCGCACGTCCTGCGTCCGCCACCCCCCCGCCTCGGCCTCGTCCTCCAGGAGGGTGGCGCACATCACCACCGCGTTCAGCGGGTTGCGGAGGTCGTGCGAGACCACCGCCAGCACCTCCTCGTGGGCGGCGGTGGCCGCGCGCGCCGCCTCGTAGGCGCGCGCGTTGTCGAGCGCCAGCGCCGCCCGCCGCGCCAGCTCCCCGGCCACCTCCAGGTCGGCCGCGTCGTACGGCGCGCCCCGGGTGCGCCCCAGCGAGATCGCGCCCAGCGTCCGGCCCCCCGCCTTCATCGGCACCACGATCCCCGACTTCAGCCCCAGCGCCAGGAGCATCTCCAGGTGCTCGGGCCCGGTGGCGATCGCCTCCATGAGCGACCCCGGCACCTCGGGGTGGAGCTGCGCCTCGCCGGTGCGGATCGCCACCACCGCCGGGTGCGGGCCCGCCGGGTCGACGGGGAAGCGCCGGAGCACCCCCTTCAGCAGCTCGCGGCGGGTGGGGTCGGCGTGGGCGATCCCCGGGGCGCGCACCTCGCCGCCGGTCTCCACGTGGACGATGCAGTAGTCGGCCAGCGTCCCGGCCGCCGCGTCGGCCACCCGCTGGAGGGTCTCGGCCGAGTCGAGCGAGCCGGCCAGGATCTCCCCCGTGCGCGTCAGGAGCCGGTCGGCCGCCTCGCGCCGGCGCCGGGCGGTGACGTCGCGGAGGAAGAGCGAGAGCCCACCGTCGTCGCCCGGGTAGGCGCGCGCCTCCAGCCACGCGGCCAGCGGGGGCGAGAACGCCTCGAAGACCGCCGGCGCCGCCATCGCCGCCGCGCGCCTGAGCTCGCGCTCCCACTCGGTCCCCGCCGCGCGGGGGAAGATCTCCCACAGCGAGCGCCCCCCGAAGGGCCCCCGCTCGCCGGTGGCCTTCCGGGTGAGCGCCTCCGCCAGCCGGTTCATCCGCGCCACCCGCCACTCCGCGTCGACGGTGACGAAGGCGTCGGTGAGGCGGTCGAGGAGCTGGTCGGTCGCCCGCCGGGCGGCCTCGGCCTCGGCGCGGGCCGCGCGCTCGGCCGCCAGCCGCCGCGCCGCC
>DATACF010000428.1:0-1883 GCA_036259235.1 Longimicrobium sp.
CGCCTCCAGCCGCCCGATGGCCTCGGCGATGGCGTCGGCGCGGTCGCCGGGGGTGGCGTCGAGGAGGACGCCCCCCGCCCCGCCGTAGGCGAGGATCGCCACCCGGTCCTCGGGGCGGAGGCGCCGCGCCAGCGCGAAGAGCGCCTCGCGCGCCACCGGGAGGCGCCCCGGGCCGGCCATCGACGACGAGACGTCGACCAGGAAGACCAGCGTGGCCGGCGGCGCGTCCTCGGGGGCGGGGGGGCGCCCCTGCACCCCCACCTGCACCAGCCGGTTGGCGGGGTTCCAGGGGCAGGGCCCCACCTCGGTGACGACGGCGAACGGCGTCCCCGCCGCCCCGGGGGTGGGGTAGTCGTAGTCGAAGTGGTTCAGCATCTCCTCGACGCGCACCTGGCGCGCCGGGGGGCGGGCGCCCCGCTCCAGGTGCCGCCGCACCACCGCGTAGGCGGCGGCGTCGACGTCGAGCGAGAAGGTCGAGAAGGGGTTGCGGCGGGCGCTCAGGAAGGCGCCCGCCCGCGCCCCGTCCTCGCGGCGCGGGGGGGCGGGGACGCCGTAGACGCGCCCGAACCCCCACTCCGGGGGCGGGGGGCGGTCGCCCGGGGTCACCAGCCCCGCCTTGGCGTAGACGGCGCGGACGGTGAGCTCCACCGTCCGCCGCGCCCCGCTCGCGCCGGCCACCACGGGGGGGAGGACGAAGACGTCGGCCGCGAGCTTGAAGTCGAGCGCCGCCTCGGCCCCGGCGGCGAGGCGCACGGCGCGCGTCTGGGCCACGTACCCCAGCCGCGTCACCGTCACCTTCTGCTCCCCCGCGGCGGGGAGGCGCGAGGCGGGGACGAGGAGGCGGTAGCTCCCGTCGGAGGTGGTGGCCGTCCCCACCGCCAGCGCGTCGATCCGCACCAGGGCGGCGGCCACGGGGGCGCCGGTGGGGTCGGTGACGCGCCCGGCCACGACGGCCGGCGCCTGCGCGCCTAGCGGCGCCGCCAGGAGGAGGGCGAGGAGCGCGAGGAGGCGGGACGGCATGCGGCGTCCTCCGGTCGGCGGGACGTTCACGGTTGCGGACGGACCGGGGAGCGCCGGCGGGTCCCTTTTCCGGAAAAGCGGGTGCGAGCGGCCCGCCGCTGCGGCGTCTCCGCAGGGCAGGGACCGTACGGAGCGCGCACTACGCATCCGTAGGTTGTGCAAGGATTTAGGGCAGGGTCGGCGAACCTCTCCGGTGGGGTGAACCGGAATGGTGCGATGGGCCCAACGAGTCGTGAAATATGCGTTTTGAGTCGGGTGGGATCGGTCGCGGTCCCCTGTTTACGGGATACTTTCCGCCCGTGGCGTGGAGAGGCCGCGCCCATCGTCTCCCCCCTCCTGGTATTTCTTGAGGATCCCGATGAAGCTTCGTATTCTGTTCGCCGCCGCACTTCTCGCCGCCGCCGCCGCCTGCTCCGCCTCTCCCACCGTCCCCGATTCCGTCTCCCCCGACGTGGTCCCGGCGCTCGACAGCACCGCCGTCACCACGAACGAGGGGGGGGGGACGATGGGGAGCGGGAACCGTCAGTAGGCCGGCACGGCGGCCGCCGGCCGGGTGAGCGCCCCCACGAAGTTCTCGGCGAGCGCTCCCGACCAAGCCGGCTCCGCGGCGATGCGCCGGGCGTGCTCGCTCCGGCGCTCGTCCACCGCCTCCCGCAGCGCCTCGGCCTCGAGGACGATCTTCCCCTCCCCCCGCGACTCGGCCACCCGCAGCGCCTCGCCCGCCCACTCCGAGGCCAGCTCCCACTCCTCGAGCCCCAGCGCCCCGTAGGCGAGCCCCAGGTAGGTGCGCGCCGCCGCGTCGGGCGCCGCCCGCCCCGCCACCAGCCGTACGGCCTGGAAGGCGGCGGTGTCGAAGTCGTGGC
>DATACF010000429.1:0-6329 GCA_036259235.1 Longimicrobium sp.
AGGGTGGCGAGCCTGAGGCGAGCCGGGTGAGGGCCCCCCGCGAGCCCGCCCCACGCACCGCCGCCGTTCTCCCCTCTCCCGGGGGTTGGGAGAGGGGTCGGGGGTGAGGGCCGACGATGCCCGCGCCGCGCACCGCCGCTGCAACCCGAACCGAACCCCCTGATCCGCGATCCGCAGAACCTTGTCGCACACGGACATCGACGCCACGCACCGGCCCCCGCGCGCGAACGCGGACCCCGCCCCCGCCTTCACCTACTCGGGCGACGAGCTCGACGCGATGGCGGCGGCGGTCCGCTACTACGGGTGGATCGCGGACCGCTTCGCGCCGCACCTGGGGGCGCGGATCGTGGAGGCGGGCGCGGGGGTGGGCACCTTCTCCGCGCGGCTGCGCGAGCGCGCGCCGGGCGCCGAGCTCACGCTCATCGAGCCCGCCGCCAACAACTTCCCCCACCTCCAGGCCCGCTTCGCCGCCGACCCGCGCGCCCGCGCCGTCCACGGCTACCTCGACGAGACGCTGGAGCCGGCGAGCGCGGACACCATCGTCGCCGTCAACGTCCTGGAGCACGTGGGCGACGACGGCGCCTTCCTCCGCGCCGCGCACCGCGTCCTGGCCCCCGGGGGGAAGCTCCTCCTCTTCGTCCCCGCCCTCCCGGCGATCTTCGGCACGCTCGACGAGGCGTTCGAGCACGTGCGCCGATACACGCGCGGGTCGCTGACCGGGGCGCTGGGGCGCGCGGGGTTCCGGCCGGAGTGCGTCGTCTACACCAACCTTCCCGGCGTGGCGGCGTGGTGGCTCACCGGGAAGGTGCTGCGGAAGCGCACCATCGACCCCGGCGCGGCGCGCTTCTACGACCGGTGGGTGATCCCCTGGGTGGCCGCGCTGGAGCGCCGCTGGAGCCCGCCGCTGGGCCAGAGCCTCTTCGCCGTCGCCGTCCGCCCGAACGATTCCGCCTCGACCGCCGCATGACCGCGTTCCCCGAGCTCCGCCTCTCCGTCGTCGTCCCCGTCTACAACGAGGCCGTCACCGCCGCCGCCTCCCTCCGCCGGCTGCGCTCGGTGCCGCTCACCATGGAGGTGATCTGCGTCGACGACGGGTCCACCGACGGCACCCGCGACATCCTCCGCGCCCTCCACGCCGAGGGCGTCGTCGACGTCCTCGTCGAGCAGCCCCGCAATCGCGGCAAGGGCGCGGCCGTCCGCTCAGGGATCGCGCACGCGGGCGGCGACGTCGTCGTCATCCACGACGCGGACCTCGAGTACGACCCCTTCGACCTCCCCCGCCTCCTGGAGCCCATCGCCGACGGCCGCGCCGACGCGGTGTTCGGGAGCCGCTTCACCGGGTCGCCGCGCCGGGTGCTCAACTTCTGGCACTCGGTGGGGAACAAGGTGCTGACGCTGATCTCCAACATGCTCACCGACCTCAACCTCACCGACATGGAGACGTGCTACAAGGTGATGCGGACGGACCTGGCCAAGTCGCTCCCGCTGCGGACCGACCGCTTCGGGATCGAGCCCGAGCTCACCGCCCGCCTCGCCCAGGCCCGCGCCCGCGTCTACGAGGTCCCCATCTCCTACAGCGGCCGCACCTACGCCGAGGGGAAGAAGATCGGCTGGCGCGATGGGCTGGCCGCCTTCTGGCACATCGCCCGCGCCAACATCCTCTCGCCCAAGGCCGGGCGCTACGACCCGCCCCCGCACCCGCTGGTCCCGCCGCATTACGACGGATCGGCGGGCGAGCCCAACCGGCCCGTGGAGCGCGGCCTGGCTCGCTAGTCTCCTCCGCCGCGTCGCCGGAGCCGCGTCATCTACCCGGCGCCGGCGCCACACATCTGCAGAATCGTGGGACACGGCGGGGGCATTGTCCCAGAAATGTCCCTCCCGGTGCGGCGCCCGGTCCCTCTCGTCGCTCCCGCTCCTCTCCGCTTTCGACGGCGTTGTTTCCCCGGTAAGCCGTTTCCCCCCGGGTGGTTATCGATCTAGCGAACCCAGGCGCCGCTTACTTCGTGGCAATTGGCATCCGGGTTGCCTTCCCTCCCGCCGCCCGCCGCGGCATCGGCGCGAAGTCTCGCGACACGCGGCTCGACCCCGGTCCAGGGCCCCCGTTTCGCACCGGTCCACCCGTCCTCCGCGCCTTCGTTGGAGCACGAAAGGGCCATTTCTTATGCGAGTCGGGCCGCTGGCCGGAGAAGACACGGCACACCCATCCCTATTTCCCCACAGGAGCCGAACAATGAAGAGGAACCTTCCGTTCTCGCTGGTGCTCGCGGCGCTCCTCGCCACCGCGGCGGCGTGCGACGACGACTCCACCGGCCCGTCGGTGGCCGCGGCCACGCCGTCGACGGCGGAGACCCAGCGCGCCCGGGCGGGCGACACCGTCGCCGTCCGTCCCGCCGTCCGCCTCACCGACGGGGAGGGCCAGCCGCTCGCGGGGGTGCCGGTGACCTTCGCCGTCACCGGCGGGCTGGGGTCGGTGGAGACCGCCGAGGCCGTCACCGGCGCGGACGGGGTGGCGTCGGCGGGGGCGTGGAGGCTGGGCACCGGGATCGGGCACAACCAGGTCATCGCCACCGCGCCCGGCCTCGCGCCGGTGTACTTCCGGGCCATCGCCGTCGACCCGTGCATCCTCAAGACCGAGCACACCTTCGGCACCACCTCGCAGGGCGAGACCGACGCGCTCGACTGCGTGCACGGCGGACAGCGGGTCGACTACTTCGCCTTCCCGGCCGACGCGGCGCACGCGTTCGCCCCGGGCCAGGCGCTCGCCCTCACCCTCGGCGGCCCGGGAGAGCTGGCGCTCCAGCTCCTCGACCTCTCCGGGCGGCCGGTGGCGATCGGCGAGGAGGCCGCCCCGGGACGGCGCGTCCACGTGATCGGGCTCGCGCAGGGGCGGTACAACATCCTCGCCGGCGCCTCCGCCCCGGGGGTGAGCTACACCCTGGCGAGCGCCGCGGCCGCCGCCGACGTCGGCGGGTGCGCGCGGCCCTGGATCGTGCGCGGGGCGACCGTCACGCAGCAGCTCACGGCCGCGGACGACTGCTACCCCGGCCGCCGCGCCGACCGCTTCCAGGTGTGGCTCGCGGAGGGCGCCACCCTCACCGTCCGGCAGGACTCGCCGGACTTCGACACCTTCCTCCGCCTCTTCGACGCGGCCGGCGAGATGGTGGCGTCCGACGACGACTCGGGCGAGGGGTCCGGCTCGGTGCTGACCTTCACCGCCGAGACGGCGGGGACGTACACCATCGAGGCCACCTCCGTCGGCGGCCTCGCGACCGGGGGCTACACCCTCGCCGTCGAGTAGCGGCGGGCGCCCCACCCGGGCGCCGCAGGAGAACGGGAGGGGCGGATCCCGCGCGGGCGTTTCGCCTTCGCCGTCTCCCCTCCCGACACTCTCTGCCGGTTCCAACCTTTCGCCCCTCCCGGGCACCCAACCGGGGTCCCTCCGCGCCAGGGGAACCCCGGGCGCGCTGCGGCTTACCATAGGGTTCGCATCACGCGCGCGCGCCCCCGGAGAACCGAAACCCAACGCGGGGCGTACGTGGGATGTATACTGTATTTCAACCCGGGACCGGAGCTCCCTCCGCCCGGCGGCCGCAAATCTGACGGAAGTGCCGATGGATATTGAGGTTACGGGCCGCGCCACCCCTGCCAGCCAGGGTGCGCGGCCTCGCGTTCGCGCCCGCTTCGCCCTTCTCGCCGCCCTCGTCGGGGCCGCCGCGCCGCTCGCCGCGCAGGCCGGGCAGACGCCCGCGGGCGACACCCTCGCCCTCTCGGCCGACGCCGCGGTGAGCCGCGCGCTGGAGGCCGGCGACGAGGTCCGGCTGGCCGAGGGGCGGTACGACGCGGCGAGCGCCCAGATCGGCGTCGCGCGCGCCTCCGGGCTCCCGCAGCTGCGCCTCCAGAGCAACTTCTCGCACGTCTACGAGAACGCGCGCGCGCAGGCGGTGGGGCAGATCTTCAACCAGCCCAACACCTACAACGTCAACTTCAACCTCGCCCTCCCCCTCTTCCAGGGCGGCCGGGTGAGCGCGGGCTTACGCGGCGCGCGGGGCCTCCGCGGCGCCGCCCAGGCCGAGATCGAGGACACCCGCGCCGAGGTGACGGTGCAGGTGCTCCGCGCCTACCTCGCCGCCCTCCTGGCCGACCGGCTGGTGGCCATCCAGGAGACCAACCTCCAGCAGGCCGCGGCCCGCCTGGCCCAGGCCGAGCAGCTCGAGCGCGCCGGCCGCGCCGCGCGCTACGACGTGCTCCGCGCCCGCGTCGAGCGCGCCAACCTGGAGCCCTCGGTGATCCAGGCGCGCGGCAACCGCGAGCTGGCGCTCCTGGAGCTCCGCCGCCTCCTCAACCTCCCCGAGGGGCAGCCCGTGCGGCTGACCTCGGGGGTGAGCCCCGACGAGGCCCGCTCGCTCGCGGACGCGCTGGAGGACGCCGCCGCCGCCGCCGACTCGGCCGCCTTCGAGGCGCTCCCCTCGGTGCGCTCGGCGCAGCTCCGCTACGAGGCGCAGCGGGCGTCGGTCTCGGCGGCGCGGGCCGACTACCTCCCCACGGTCAGCCTCTCGCTCCAGAGCGGGTGGCAGGCCTTCCCGCTGGAGACGCGCCTCCCCTTCGAGCGCGGCTCGCTCGACCAGGTGGCGTGCCCCACCCCCACCGAGCCCGACCGCGTCTGCAACCAGCAGAACGGCGGGTGGTTCAGCGACCGCCAGGTGGCGCTCCAGGTCAGCTGGCCGGTCTTCGACGGGCTCCGGGCGCGCTCCAACGTCTCGCTCGCCCGCGCCAACGCCGCCGTGGCCGCCCTCCAGGCCCGACAGGCGCGCGAGGCGGCGGCCGTCGAGGCCGGGCGGGCGCGGACCGCCCTCCAGACGGCGCAGGCGCTCTTCGCCGCCTCCCGCCAGACCTCGGCCGAGGCCGAGGAGGCGTTCCGCCTCGCCTCCCTGCGCTACGCGCGGGGGCTGGGGACGCAGCTCGACGTCTCCGACGCGCAGCTGGCGCTCCTGACGGCCCGCACCAACGAGGCGCGGGCCACCCACGAGCTCTACCTGGCGGTGGCCGACGTCGCCCGCGCGCTGGGCCGCCCCGTCCCCCTCCCCGGCGCCGCGCCGGCGGGGGGTGTCACTCCATGACGACCGAACGACAGACCCGAGGACCGGCCGTGCACAATCGCACCTATGCTCCCTTCCGCGCCTTCGGACTCGCCGCGCTGGTCGCGGCCGCCGCGGCGTGCTCGCAGGACGCGGGCGCCCGCGAGACGGGGAAGGGCGGCCCCGGCGGCGGCCCGGGGGGACGCGGCGGCGCCGGGGTCACCCTGGCCCCCGCCGACGTCGCCTCTCCCCGCCGCGCCCCGCTCGAGGACGCCATCCCGGTGACCGGGAACCTGGCCCCGCTGGAGCGCGCCGAGCTCCGCGCCCGGCTGGAGGGCGACCTGGTGGCCGTCACCGTCCGCGAGGGCGAGGCGGTCCGCGCCGGGCAGCTCCTGGCCCGCTTCGAGGCCGTCGAGGAGGCGGGCGAGCAGCGGAGCGCGCAGGCCGACGTGGCCGCCGCCCGCTCCGTCCTCTCCACCGCGCAGTGGAACCTGGAGCAGACGCGCGAGCTCCACCGCGAGGGGGCCGTCCCCGAGCGCGACGTGCGGCTGGCCGAGCAGGAGGTGAGCGCCGCCCGCGCCCGCGTCGCCGCCGCCCAGAGCCGGCTGGCGGGGACGTCGAGCACGGTCTCCGACACCCGCGTCCTCGCCCCCACCTCCGGCGTCATCGAGCGGCGGCTGGTGAACCCGGGCGAGCACGTCAACCGCGGCGCCACCATGTTCACCCTGGTCCGCGGCGACGTCCTGGAGCTGGCGGCCTCCGTCCCCGAGCGGGCGGCGGCCGCGGTGCAGCCGGGGCAGGCGGTCCGCTTCACGGCGGGGGGGCGCGAGTTCACCGGCCGGGTGGCGCGGGTGAACCCCTCCGTCGACGCGGCGTCGCGCTCGGTCCGCGTCTACGTGCAGGTCCCCAACCCCGACGGGGCGCTCCGGGCCGGGGCCTTCGCCACCGGGCGGATCGTGGCCCGGACGGTGCCGGACGCGCTGACGCTCCCCGCCTCGGCGCTCCGCGAGGGGCGGGAGGGGGAGGGGCCCTTCGTCTACCGCGTCGAGGGCGACGAGGTGGGGGTGGCCCCGGTGACGGTGGGGCTGCGCGACGAGGCCGCGGGCGTCGTCGAGATCGTCGAGGGCATCACCGAGGCCGACCGCGTCATCGTCGGCAACGTGGGTCTGCTGGGGCGGGGGATGAAGGTGCGGATGGCCGGCGCCGGCGAGGGCCGGGGGCGGGGCGAGAAGGGCGGCGCCCGGCCGGGCGGGG
>DATACF010000430.1:0-2269 GCA_036259235.1 Longimicrobium sp.
GGGAGGAAGCCCTCCTCGCGCCACGCCGCCACCATCTGCGCGATCCCCTCGCGGTAGGTGGGGTAGCGCGGCACCCACCCCAGCTCGCGGCGGAGCTTCGCGTTCGAGGTGTTCATCGACACCGTCATCGCCTCTACCACCACGCGCCCCAGGAGGAGCTTCGCGATCCAGAGCGGGAGGCGCCGCGGCTCCGGCGCGCCGACCGCTTCGGCGAGGCGGCGGAAGAGCGCGGCGGCCGTCACCGGCTCGTCGTCCACCACGTGCCAGGTCCCCGTCACGCGCGGCGCCTCGGCGGCGAGGACGAACGCGCCGGCGACGTCATCCGCGTGGATCGGCGCCGTCAGGTAGTCGCCGCGGCCCAGGATGGGGAGGCGGCGCTTCAGGAGGAGCTCCGTCATCATCCGGTTGTGCGCGGTGTCGGCGCCGTAGAACATCCCGCCGCGCAGCACCGCGGCCTCGAAGCCGTGCTTCGCCCCCGCCTCCAGCGCGATCCGCTCGCCGTCGATCGCCGAGACGAGCGGCGCGGGCGGGTCGGGGGGCGTGGACTCGTCGTAGAACGGGCCGCCCGGCGCCGTCCTCACCACCCACGCCACGCTCTGCTGGAGGTAGCGCCGCGCTCCCACGCGCGCCGCCGCCTCGGTCAGCGCCCGCGTCCCGTCGCGGCGGATGCGGTCGTTGGCCTCCCACGCCTTCGGCGAGCGCGCCTCCATCCCCGTGGGGATCGCCGTGGCCGCGTGCACGACGACCTCCGCCCCGTCCGCCGCCCGCGCCAGCGCGTCGGCGTCGAAGAGGCTCACCTGCGCAGGCACGCCGCCCAGCGAGCGCACCAGCGCCGCCTTCTCCTCGCCGCGCGCCATCCCCACCACCTCGTGCCCCCGCCCCGCCAGCTCCGCCACCATCCGGCGCCCCAGCACCCCCGTGGCGCCCGCGATGAAGATCTTCATCTCGTCCTCCCGTCGTGGTCCGTTTCGGTGGGAGAGCCTCCCCGGGCCCTCCGAAAGATGAAGACGAGGAAGGGTGTGCGAAACGTGACAGCTTCCATCGACGGGATCGAAAACGCGAGATCCGCGGTCGATCACCGCGAGCCAGCCCTGTCATTCCGAGGGAGGAACGACCGGGGAATCGACTCCGCCCGCCGCGTGACCCGTCCAGACGCGCCGGACTCCGCCGGCCATCCCGGTCGCGATCGTCCCGTACGCCCGCACCCCCGCACGAAGTTTGAAGTGTGCGAGCCGCGATGCCGACCGTCCCCGATCCCCCGCCCCCCGACCGCGCGCCCCGGAGGTCGTTCCTGATGCCGAGATGGCTCCTCGCCGTCGGCCTCGGCGCCACCGTCGCCACCGTCGCGAAGCCGCTCCTCGAGCGCCCCCGCCCTCCGTCGAAGGAGCGCCCGGCGGAGGCCCGTCCGCGCGACGACGCCCGGGCCCCCGCGCTCCAGCGCGTGCGCTTCCGCGAGGCGGACTATTACGTCGTCCATGCCGACCTGCGCCGGGCGCGCGTCCAGCTCCACTGGAAGGACGAGCGCGGCCGGCCCTTCGGCACCCCCACGGCGCTCGCCCGATGGCTGGAGCGCCGCGGCGGGCGCGTCGCGGCCGTCGCCAACGCGGGGATCTACACCCCCGAGAGCACGCCCAAGGGGCTGCACGTCGAGCGCGGCCGGACGGTGGTCCCGCTGAACACCACCGACAGCACGGGGGGCAACTTCTTCCGCCCCCGCCCGAACGGCGTCTTCGCCGTCCTCCGCGACGGCACCGCGGCCATCGTCCGGAGCGACCGCGCGTCCGCCCTCCTCCCCCGCGTGGCCGAGGCGACGCAGTCCGGCCCGCGCCTCCTGGAGGACGGCGCCGCCACCGCCCGCTTCGGCGACGTCCGCCTCCCGCGCACCGCCGTCGGCGTCGCGTCGCCGACGGACGTCTTCCTCGTCGTCTCCGAAGACCCGGTCACCCTCAACGACCTCGCCGCCCTCTTCCGCGAGCGGCTCGGATGCCGCGACGCCCTCTTCCTCGACGGCGGCGCCGTCCAGGGCCTCGCCGCCCCCGCCGAGGGCGTGCGGATCGAGGACGGCCCCTTCGTCGGCTTCCTCTCCGTGCTCGACGGCCCGGCGCCGGACTCCGCCCTTGCGAGGTAGACCGGCGATGACGAGCGATGGGCCCCGCGCCCGCCCAACGGTCCGGCCACGACCGGTGAAAAGTCCGGTGGCGGACGCGGCAACAACCCGCCGAAGCCGAAGAAGTAGCCCCCGCCGATCCCAGAACGAGCGCCCCCCCCC
>DATACF010000431.1:0-2268 GCA_036259235.1 Longimicrobium sp.
AGGCGCAAGCGCCCTGGGCCGCGCTCGGGGGACACGGCCGGGCGCGCTACCTGTACGCGCTGGCCCGCCAGGTCCAGAAGCACTCGCGCCTCTTCGCCGTCCTCGAGTCGCTCGACAACGGGAAGCCGATCCGCGAGTCGCGCGACATCGACGTCCCCCTGGTGGCGCGGCACTTCTACCACCACGCCGGGTGGGCGCAGCTGATGGAGAGCGAGCTCCCCGGGTACGCGCCGGTGGGCGTCGTGGGGCAGATCATCCCGTGGAACTTCCCCCTCCTGATGCTGTCGTGGAAGGTGGCCCCCGCGCTCGCCATGGGGAACACCGTCATCCTCAAGCCGGCCGAGTTCACCTCGCTCACCGCCGTCCTCTTCGCCGAGGTGGCGGCCGAGGCGGGGCTCCCGCCGGGGGTCCTCAACGTCGTCACCGGCGACGGGCGGACCGGGGCGGCGCTGGTGGAGCACCCGGACGTCGACAAGATCGCCTTCACCGGCTCCACCGAGGTGGGGCGGATCATCCGCGTGGCCACCGCCGGGAGCGGGAAGAAGCTCTCGCTGGAGCTGGGGGGGAAGAGCCCCTTCATCGTCTTCGACGACGCCGACCTCGACAGCGTGGTCGAGGGGGTGGTCGACGCCATCTGGTTCAACCAGGGGCAGGTCTGCTGCGCGGGGAGCCGGATCCTGGCGCAGGAAGGCGTCGCCGAGCGGCTGACGGCGCGGCTGCGGGCGCGGATGGAGACGCTCCGGGTGGGCGACCCCCTCGACAAGGCGGTCGACATCGGCGCCATCGTGGCCCCGGTGCAGCTGGAGAAGATCCGCTCGCTGGTGCAGCAGGGGGTCGACGAGGGGGCGACGATGTGGCAGCCCTCGTGGAGCTGCCCCACCGAGGGGTGCTTCTACCCGCCGACGCTCTTCACCGACGTCTCGCCGGCGTCGACCATCGCCCAGGTCGAGATCTTCGGGCCGGTGGTGGCGATGATGACCTTCCGCACCCCCGACGAGGCGGTGGCGCTCGCCAACAACACCCCGTACGGGCTGGCGGCCAGCGTCTGGACCGAGAGCGTCAACCTGGCCCTCGACATCGCGCCCAAGGTCAAGGCGGGGACGGTGTGGGTCAACTCGACCAACGTCTTCGACGCGGCCTCCGGCTTCGGCGGCTACCGCGAGAGCGGCTTCGGGCGCGAGGGCGGGCGCGAGGGGCTCTGGGAGTACGTGAAGCCGCGGTGGGAGTCCGGCGAGAGGGGACAGGGGACAGGGGACAGGGGACAGCAGGCGGCGCGGGCGAAGGGGAAGGCGCCCAGGGCCGAGAAGGCGCGGGGGCCGGTCCTTCCGCCCATCGACCGCACCGCCAAGCTGTACATCGGGGGGAAGCAGGCGCGGCCGGACTCGGGGTACTCGATGCCGGTGCAGGGCGCGGGCGGGCGGGTGCTGGGGGAGGTGGGGCTGGGGAACCGGAAGGACGTCCGCAACGCGGTGGAGGCGGCGCACAAGGCGGCGGGGTGGGGGCGGAGCACCGGGCACAACCGGGCGCAGGTCCTCTACTACCTCGCCGAGAACCTGGCCGCGCGCACCGACGAGCTCGCCCGGCGGATCGCGTCGATGACGGGCGACGAGGGCTCGGCCGAGCGGGAGGTGGAGCTCACGCTGCGCCGCCTCTACACCTGCGCGGCGTGGGCCGACAAGTGGGACGGCGACGTGCACCACACGCCGGTGCGGATGGTGACGCTGGCCATGCCCGAGCCGATCGGGGTCATCGGCGTCGCCTGCCCCGACGAGGCGCCGCTCCTGGGCTTCGTCTCGCTGGTGGCGCCCGCCATCGCCATGGGGAACGCGGTGGTCGTCGTCCCCTCGGAGCGGTGGCCGCTGGCGGCGACCGACTTCTACCAGCTCCTCGACACCTCCGACGTCCCCGGCGGCGTCGTCAACATCGTGACGGGGAAGCGCGACGAGCTCGCCGAGACGCTGGCCGCGCACGACGACGTCGACGCCATGTGGTACTTCGGCGGGGCGGAGGGGAGCGCGATGGTGGAGCGCCTCTCGGCCGGGAACATGAAGCGCACCTGGGTGGGGTACGGGAAGGCGCGCGACTGGTTCGACGCCGAGCAGGGCGAGGGGCCCGAGTTCTTCCGCCAGGCCACCCACGTCAAGAACATCTGGGTGCCGTACGGGGAGTAATCAGCGATCTCACACAGAGGCACAGAGGCACAGAGATGAAGTCGTCTCTGTGCCTTCGTGTCTCGCGCCAGGTTCACTTATTCGTTAACTTGGGAAG
>DATACF010000432.1:0-4730 GCA_036259235.1 Longimicrobium sp.
GCCCCGAGCGCGTCTACCGCACGGGCGACCGGGCGCGGCGGCTGGAGGACGGGAGCATCGAGTTCCTGGGGCGGCTGGACGCGCAGGTGAAGGTGCGCGGCCACCGGATCGAGCCCGCCGAGGTGGAGGCCGCTCTCCTCCGCCACCCGGCGGTGCGCCAGGCGGTGGTGGGGGCGCGGGGGCCCGCGGGGGCCGCCCGCCTGGTGGCCTGGCTCCTCCCCGCCGGGGGGCCCGCCTCGCCGGCCGAGCTCCGCGCCGCGGTCCGCGAAGTCCTCCCCGAGCCCATGGTCCCCTCGGCGTTCGTGTGGATGGACGCCTTCCCGCTGACCCCCAGCGGGAAGCTCGACCGCCGCGCCCTCCCCGAGCCCGGCGGCGTCCGTCCCGAGGTGGCCGAGTACGTGGCGCCCCGCACCCCGGCCGAGGAGGCGCTGGCCGCCATCTGGCGCGAGGTGCTGGGGGTGGAGCGGGTGGGGGTCCACGACCGCTTCTTCGACCTGGGGGGGCACTCGCTCCTGGCCACCCAGGTGGTCTCGCGGATCCAGCGGGCGCTGGGATTGGCCCTCCCGCTCCGGGCGCTCTTCGAGGCGCCGACGGTGGCCGCGCTGGCCGAGCGGCTGCCCGCCGCCGCGCCGGGGGATGGCGACGCGGACCGGATCCGCCCCCTCGCCCGCCGCTCGCGGGCGGCGGTGGCGGGCGGCTGATCCCCGGATGCCGCATCGGAGGGCGCATCGGCTGGCGATCTCGCCCGCAACCGGGGTCTCGTGCTCGCCCGGGCCTCGCCAACTGCGTAACCGGGGGAATGTGGAGCAGGGCCCGGCTTCCGCGCCGACCCTCCTGATCCCGTGGTTCGCGATCCTCGAAGGCGCGGACGGGGCGGGCGGACGCGGATCGATGGGAGGAAGGGCCGAAGGGGTCTCTTCGAAAAAATTTCGATACTCATCTCCGCCTCTGGCTCCACGGTGGAGCGCGGGCGTTCCTCTCCCGCCTGCTCCGCGGGAACGGGGATGAGGACGGCGGGCGCGGCATCCACCTCCACACACGCACGGACGACGACCATGCAGACCGACCCGGCCGCCGGCGAGATCCCGACGTCGCCCGACGTCTTTCCCCAGTCGTTCGCGCAGCAGCGCCTCTGGTTCCTCCAGCAGGTGGACCCGGAGAGCGCGGCGTACAACCTGGCGGTG
Source organism: Longimicrobium sp. (assembly GCA_036259235.1). Lineage (GTDB taxonomy): Bacteria > Gemmatimonadota > Gemmatimonadetes > Longimicrobiales > Longimicrobiaceae > Longimicrobium. The sequence goes on from DATACF010000432.1 coordinate 1,185, forward strand.
GGGTTCCGGATGGAGGGGCGCCTCGACGCGGCGGCGCTGGCGCGGACGCTGACCGAGGTGGCGCGCCGCCACGAGACGCTCCGCACCGTCTTCGCCGGGGGCGAGCCGCACCCGGTGCAGGTGGTCCTCCCTCCCGCGACTGTTCCGCTCCCGATCGTCGACCTTGGCGCGCTCCCGCCCGAGGCGCGCGAGGCCGAGGCGGCGCGCCGGGGGGTGGAGGAGGCGCGGCGCCCCTTCGACCTGGCGCGCGGCCCCCTCTTCCGCGCCCTCCTCCTCCGGCTGGGGGAGGAGCGGCACCTCCTGTATCTCTCCATGCACCACGTCGTCACCGACGGGTGGAGCCTGGGGGTCCTCTTCCGCGAGCTGGGGGCCCTCTACGGCGCCTTCGCGCGCGGCGAGCCCTCGCCGCTGGGCGAGCTGGAGGTGCAGTACGCCGACTTCGCCGCGTGGCAGCGGGAGCGGCTCCAGGGCCCGGCGCTCGAGGCGCCGCTGGCCTTCTGGCGCGAGCGGCTGGCAGGGGCCCCGGAGAAGGTCCTCCTCCCCACCGACCGGCCGCGCCCGGCGGTGCCGAGCGGGCGGGGGGCGGTGCACGTGTTCCGCCTCCCGAGGGCGCTGGAGCCGGAGCTCCGCGCGCTGGCGCGGCGCGAGGACGCCACCCTCTTCATGGTGCTGCTGGCGGCGTGGCAGGCGCTCCTGGCGCGCTACACGGGGCAGGACGACCTGGTGGTGGGGTCCCCGATCGCGGGGCGCACCCGCCCCGAGATCGAGCCGCTGATCGGCTTCTTCGTCAACATGCTGGCGATGCGGGCCGACCTCGCCGACGACCCCTCCTTCGCCAAGCTGGTGCGGCGGACGCGCGAGGCGACGCTCTCGGCGTACGCCCACCAGGAGCTCCCCTTCGAGAAGGTGGTGGAGGAGCTGGCGCCGGAGCGGACGCGGAGCCGGCAGCCGCTCCTGGGGGTGATCTTCGCCCTCCAGAACGCCCCCTGGCCCCCGCTGGAGCTCCCGGGCTTAAGCATCCGGATGGAGCCGGTGGACCCGGGGACGGCCCGCACCGACCTCGCCTTCACCCTCCGCGAGGACGCCGACGGGATCGGCGGGCGGATGGAGTACAGCGCCGACCTCTTCGACGCCGCGACCGCCGCCCGGATGGCCGACCACTACGCGGCGCTCCTGGAGGCCGCCCTCCGCGACCCCGCCGCCCCCGTCTCGTCGCTCCCCCTCTGCGGCGCGGCCGAGTGGGGGCGGGTGGTGGAGGCGTGGAACGCCACGGCGGCCCCCTACCCCCGCGACGCCACGATCCCCGCGCTCTTCGCCGAGCAGGCGCGCCTCCGCCCCGGGGCCACGGCGCTGGTCTGGGAGGGGGGCACGCTCACCTACGCCGAGGTGGAGGCCCGCGCCGGGCGCCTGGCCCGCGTCCTCCGGCGGCGCGGGGTGGGGTCCGAGGCGCGCGTCGCCCTCCTGGCCGAGCGGGGCCCGGACTTCGTCGTCGCCGTCCTGGCGATCCTGAAGGCGGGGGGCGCCTACGTCCCCCTCGACCCGGCGTACCCGGCGGAGCGGCAGGCGTACATGCTGGCGGACAGCGGAGCGCGCCTGGTGGTCGCCGAGGCGCGCCTGGCGGCGGCCGTCCCCCCCGGCGCGGCGGCCGTCCTGGGGCTCGACGAGGCGGAGTCTGAGGCCGCGGGGGAGGGCGGGGAGGCGGCCGGCCCTCCGTTCGGCGAAGGGGACGCGGCCGGGCTGGCGTACGTGATGTACACCTCCGGCTCCACCGGCCGCCCCAAGGGGGTGATGGTCACCCACCGCGGCGTCGTACGGCTGGTGCGGGGGACGGATTTCTGCGACTTCGCGCCCGGCGAGACCTTCGCGGCGATGGCGCCGGTGGCCTTCGACGCCTCGACGCTGGAGCTCTGGGGGCCGCTCCTGAACGGGGCCGCGGTGGCGCTCTTCTCCCCGAGCGCCCCGTCGCTCGGCGAGATCGAGCGCTTCGTCCGACGCTTCGGCGTCACCACCCTCTGGCTCCCCGCCGGGCTCTTCCACCAGCTCGCCGAGGAGGCCCCCGAGGCGCTCCGGGGGCTGAAGCGGGTGGCCGCCGGGGGCGACGTGGTCTCCCCCGCGCACGTCCGCCGGGTTCTCGACGCGCACCCGGGGCTCGTCGTCGTCGACGGCTACGGCCCCACCGAAGGGACGACCTTCACCTGCTGCCACCTCATGCGGAGCGGGGAGGACGTCCCCGACCCCGTCCCCCTGGGGCGCCCGATCGCCAACACGCGGGTCTACCTCCTCGACCCGGCGATGCGCCCCGTCCCCGTGGGCGTCCCCGGCGAGCTCTACGCCGGGGGCGACGGGGTGGCGCGCGGCTACCAGGGGCGCCCCGCGCTGACCGCCGAGCGCTTCGTCCCCGACCCCTTCTCGCGCGAGGGGGGCGCCCGCCTCTACCGCACCGGCGACCGGGCCCGGTGGCGCCCGGACGGGACGGTGGAGTTCCTGGGGCGGATGGACGGGCAGGTGAAGCTCCGGGGGTTCCGCGTGGAGACCGGCGAGGTGGAGGCGGCCCTCCGGCAGCACCCGGAGGTGGCCGAGGCGGCGGTGGTGGCCCGCGAGGACGTCCCCGGCGACCGGCGGCTGGTGGCGTACGTCGTGGCCCGCCGCGGCGAGGAGCCCGCCCCCGAGGCGCAGGTGGGGGAGTGGGCGGCGCTCTTCGACGAGACGTACGGGCGGGGGGACGGCGGCGACTTCGACACGGTGGGGTGGAACAGCAGCTACACCGGCGCCCCCGTCCCCGCCGCGGAGATGCGCGAGTGGGTGGAGGGGACGGTGGCGCGGATCCGCGCCCTCGCCCCCCGGCGGGTGCTGGAGATCGGGTGCGGGACGGGGCTCCTCCTCCACCGCCTGGCGCCGGCGTGCGAGGCGTACACGGCGACGGACGTATCGGAGGCGGCGCTGGCGGCGGTGCGCGCGGGGACGGAGGCGCGGGGGACGGCGGGTCGGGTCCGCCTCCTCCGCCGCCCGGCGGAGGACTTCGAGGGGATCGAGGCGGGCGGGTACGACGCCGTCGTCCTCAACTCCGTCGTCCAGTACTTCCCCGGCGCGGAGTACCTGGCGCGGGTGCTGGAGGGGGCCGCGCGGGCGCTGGCCCCCGGCGGGCGGATCTTCGTGGGCGACGTCCGCAGCCTCCCCCTCCTCGACCCCTTCCTCGCCTCGGTCGAGCTCTTCCGCGCCGATCCCGGCACCCCGGCCGCCGAGGTGCGGCGCCGGGCGGCGCTCGCCCGCGAGGCGGAGCGGGAGCTCCTGGTCGACCCCGCCTTCTTCGCCGCCCTCCGCGAGCGGGTTCCCGCCCTCGGCCGGGTGGAGCTCCACCTGAAGCGGGGGCGGGGGGACAACGAGATGCTCCGTTTCCGCTTCGACGCCGTCCTCCACCTCGAGGCAGGGCCGTCCTCGTCCGGCGACGGCGGGGCGGCGTGGCTCGACTGGGAGGGCGACGGGCTCGACCTCGACGCGCTCGGAAGGCGGCTGCGCGAGGGGGCGCCCCCCGCGCTGGGGGTGCGC
>DATACF010000433.1:0-6275 GCA_036259235.1 Longimicrobium sp.
CCTTGCCCACGCGGAACGCGGCGCTGGTCGACGCGGCGATGTCGATCTCCTTGCCGGTGCGCGGGTTGCGGCCCTTGCGAGCCTCGCGGCGCTTGGACTCGAAGCTGCCGAAGCCGGTGATCTGGACCTTGTCGCCCGTGCGCAGCGCCTCGGCGATGATGCCGTTCTCGACCGAGAACAGCGCATCGACGGCCCGGCTCGCCTCGGCACGGCTCAGGTCGGCGCGGCTCGCCAGCTGCTGGACTAGTTCGGACTTGTTCACCGCGAAGCTCCTGAAAAAGGGGTGAGGAATCGGCGCAAAAGCACAACGGCTACGCCGTTCGCCCCCTACAGTAGAGTCCCCTTCGGCGTCCGTCAAGAGAGATTCAGTGCAAGAAAGCGTAGTCGCCGCGCCGCTTTCCGCCCCGGACCCCACGCTCCGGGAGCTCCAGGCCGCCGCGGAGGTGGCCCACGCCTTCCTCACGGCGGGGTCTCCGGGGGAGGTCTACCGCCTGGCGCTGGCGCGCGTATCTCCGCTGGTGGGCGCGGCATTCGGCTCCGTCTTCCTCCGCGACGAGCCCGATACGCTGCGCCTGGCGGCGGCGTGGAACTGGCCCGCGGAGTACGCCGCCTTCCTCGGCGAGATGCGCGTCCGGCTGGGGAACGGGCCCACCGGGGTGGCGGTCGCCGAGAACCGCCCGGTGGAGGTCGCCGACGTCTTCGCCGACCCGGGGCTGGAGCCGTGGTGGGAGGTGGCCCGCGAGCTGGGCTTCGCGGCCTCGGTGTCGCTCCCCCTCGTCCTGGGCGACTCTCCGGAGGGGGCCATCACCTTCTACTTCCGCACCCCGGGGTCGCTCACCGAGCACGACCGGAGCCTCCTCCGGCTGGTGGCCGACCAGCTCTCGGCCACCGCCGAGAAGGCGCACCTGATCGACGACCTCCAGCGCGCCAACGCGCTGCTGCGCCTCCAGAACGTGGAGCTGGAGGCGCGCTACCGCGAGGCCGAGGAGGCGCGGCGCCTCAAGAGCGAGCTGATGGCCAACCTCTCGCACGAGCTGCGCACCCCGCTGACGGCCATCCTCGGCTACTCGTACCTCCTCCGCGAGGGGCTCTCGGGGGAGGTGGGGGGCGAGGAGCGGACGGCGGTGGAGAAGATCGAGGGGGCGGGGACGCACCTCCTGGGGCTCATCGACGACCTCCTCGACCTCACCCGCCTCCAGCTGGGGCGGGTGGAGCCGGAGCCGGAGACGTGCGACGCGGTGGCGCTGCTGCGCGCCGCCCTCTCGGGGCTGGCCCGCCCGGCGCCGGGGGTGGAGCTCCGCGACGAGACGCCGGAGGCGGGGATCCCCGTGCGCACCGACCCCAGCCTGGCGATCCGGGTCCTCCGCAACCTGGTCTCCAACGCCTTCAAGTTCACCCCCGCGGGGTTCGTCGCCTTCCGCGTGCGCGTGGCCTCGGGGAATCCCTGGACGGACGAGGCGAGGACGACGGGGACCGTGCGCAACGAGGTGGTGTGGGAGGTGGAGGACACGGGGATCGGGATCGCGCCCGAGGACCAGGAGCGGATCTTCGACGAGTTCCGCCAGGTCGACGGCTCGGCGACGCGGCGCTACGGGGGGACGGGGATCGGGCTGGCGCTCTCGCGGCAGCTGGCGCGGCGGCTGGGGGGCGACGTGACGGTGCGCTCCGAGCCGGGGCGCGGCTCCGTCTTCGCCTTCCACCTCCCCGCCGGGTTCGGGCACGGGCGCGATGCCGGGTAGCGGCTTCGCCTCGGTGGTCTTCGACTGCGACTCCACGCTGGCGCGGATCGAGGGGATCGACGAGCTCGCCTCCGGAGCGCTCGCGCCCGAGATCGCCGCGCTCACCGAGGCGGCCATGCAGGGCGTCATCCCGCTCGAGGAGGTCTACGGCCGCCGCCTGGAGATCCTCCACCCCACGCGCGCCCGCGTGGCGGCGCTGGCCGACGCCTACGTGGCCGCCCTCGTCGCCGACGCGCGCGAGACGGTGGCGGCGCTCCGCTGGCTGGGGAAGACGGTGCGGATCGTCTCCGGGGGCCTCCGCCCCCCCGTCGAGGCCGTCGCCGCCGTCCTCGGGATCGCGCCGGGCGAGGTCGCGGCGGTGGGGATCGAGTTCACGGACGACGGCGCGTACCGGGACTTCGAGCGTGCCTCGCCGCTGGCGCGGAGCGGGGGGAAGACGATCGTGCTGCGCGGGTGGAACCTCCCCCGCCCCGCCCTGATGGTGGGCGACGGCGTCACCGACCTGGAGGCGAGGGAGGCGGTGGACGCCTTCGCCGCCTACATGGGCGTCGCCCACCGCCCCGCCGTCGCCGCCGGAGCGGACTTCGTCCTCGCGCACGAGAGCCTCGCCCCCGTCCTCGCCCTCGCCGCGAGCGAGGACGACCGCGCGCGGCTCGCGTCGTCCGAGTGGGCGGAGCTCCTTCGACGCGGCGACGCCCTCCTCGGCGAAGCGACGGCGTAGCGCGAAGGCACGTTCGCACTCACGCACTCCCGCACTTCCGCACTTGGTGTTGGAATAGATGACCGACTTCGGCCGATTCTGGCTCCCCGGGCCCACGGAGGTGCTCCCGGAGGTGCTCCAGGCGATGACGCGCCCCATGATCGGGCACCGGGGGGGCGAGATGTCCGCCCTCCTCGGGGAGATCGACCCCGTCCTCCGCGCCGTCTTCGGCACCTCGCGGCCCGTGTACGTCTCGTCGTCCAGCGCCACGGGGCTCATGGAGGGCTCCATCCGCAACGGCGTCCGGCGCCGCGCGCTCTCGCTGGTGAACGGCGCGTTCAGCGAGCGCTACCGCGACCTGGTGGCCGACTGCGGGCGCGAGGTGGACACGTACCTCGTGGAGGCAGGGCGGTGCAACGAGCCCGACGAGGTGCTCCGCCGCCTCCGCGCGGGGGGCTTCGACGCCGTCACGGTGGTGCACTCCGAGACCTCCACCGGCGTCCTCAACCCCCTCCCCGAGATCGCCGAGGCCGTCCACCAGGCGGAGCGGGAGACGGGCGACGAGGTCCTCCTCCTGGTCGACGGCGTCACCAGCGTGGCGGGGATGGCGATCGAGGCCGAGGCGTGGGGCGTCGACTTCTTCCTCACCGGCTCGCAGAAGGCGCTCGCCCTCCCCCCCGGCCTCGCGTGCGGCACCGCCAGCGCGCGGATGATGGCGCGCGCGGCCACCCTCCCCGGGCGGGGGCAGTACTTCGACCTCCTGGAGTTCGACCGCTTCCACGCGAAGCACCAGACGCCGAACACCCCCGCCCTCTCCCTCCTCTACGCCCTCCAGGCGCAGGCGCGGCGGATCGCGGCGGAGAGCGTCGAGCTCCGCGCCGAGCGGCACTGGGCGATGGCGCGGCGGAGCTGGGCGTGGGTCGCGGAGCACGGCGCGCGATGGGGGCTCTCCCTCTTCGCGCCGGAAGGGTGCCGCTCGCCGACGGTGACGACGATCCGGGTGGAGGGGAAGACGCCCGCGCCGGAGATCGTCTCCGCGCTCAAACAGCGGGGGTGGACGATCGGCGGGGGGTACGGGGGCTTGAAGGAGACGACGATCCGCATCGGGCACATGGGAGACCACACCGTGGACGGACTGGAAGCGCTGCTGGGGGAGATCGGGGAGGTGCTGGGATGACGCGCTTCCGCGTGCTGGTGACCGACGAGGTCGACGCCGAGGGCGTCGCCCTCCTCCGCGGCCACCCGGCCATCGAGGTGGTGGAGCGCCCCACCCGCCCGCTTTCCGAGGTGATCGCCGAGATCGGCGACTTCGACGCCTTCATCGGCCGGAGCGCCACGAAGGTGACGCGCGAGCTCCTCCAGGCCGGCGACCGGCTCAAGGTGGTCGGCCGCGCGGGGGTGGGGGTCGACAACATCGACATCCCCACCGCCACCGCGCTGGGGGTCGCCGTCATCAACGCCCCCGGCGGGAACACCGTCTCGGTGGCCGAGCTGGCCTTCGGCGTCCTCCTGGCCCTGGCCCGCCACGTCCACGACGCCGACCGCTCCATGCACGAGGGGCGGTGGGACCGCTCGATGCTGGGAGGGATCGAGCTCCGCGGGCGGACGATGGCGATCGTGGGGCTGGGGCGGATCGGGGGCGAGGTTGCGCGCCGCGCCCGCGCCTTCGGGATGCACGTGACGGCGTACGACCCCTACATCTCGGACGCCCGCTTCGAGGAGCTGTCGGTCGAGCGCGTGGAGCAGCTCTCCGACGCCCTCGCCCGCGCCGACGTCCTCACCGTGCACACCCCGCTCACCCCCGAGACGCAGGGGATGATCGGCGCGGGCGAGCTGGCCCGCCTCCCCCGCGGCGCCTTCGTCCTGAACCTGGCCCGCGGGGGGATCGTGGCCGAGGACGCCCTGACGGACGCGCTGAAGTCCGGGCGGATCGCGGGGGCGGCCCTCGACGTCTACACCGTCGAGCCCCTCCCGGCCGACCACCCGGTGCGCGACCTCCCCAACCTGGTCCTCACCCCCCACCTGGGCGCCTCGACCGCCGACGCGCAGCGGAGCGTGGCCATGGAGGCGTGCGCGGCGGTGCGCGACGCGCTGGTGACCGGGGACCTGAGCGCCGCCATCAACGCGGCCGGCGTGGGCGGCGCCGCCTGGGCCGACCTCCGCCCCCTCCTGGCGCTCGCCGACCGGCTGGGTCGCCTGGGCCGCGCCCTCCTCCCCGGGGGCCTCAGCTCCCTGGAGATCCGCTACGCCGGGGGCCGCGCCGAGGCCCCGCGCCCCCTCCTCCTGGCGGCGCTGATGGGCGCCATCCGCGACGTGGTCGACCGCCGCGCGGTGAACCTGGTGAACGTGCACCACGTCGCCGCCGAGCGGGGGATCGAGACCGCGTCGACGCACGTGGACGGGCGCGGCGAGCTGGGCGAGGAGATCGAGCTGCGGCTGGAGGGGGGCGACCGGAGCGTCCGCGTCGTCGGCGCGCTGCTGGGCGAGACGCACGGACGGATCGTGCGGATCGGGGCCTTCCGCGTCGACGTGGCCCCGCGCGGCAACATGGTCGTCCTCCGCAACCGCGACGTCCCCGGCGTCATCGGCCGCGTGGGCACCCTCCTGGGCGAGGCGGGGGTCAACATCGCCGAGTACCACCAGGCCCGCCTCCAGATCGGCGGCGAGGCCCTGGCCGCCATCTCCGTCGACTCCCGCATCCCCTCCGAGGTGCTCGACCGGCTCTCGGAGATGCCGGAGATCCTGGACGTGCGGCAGGTGGACATGGAGTGAACGAAAGTGCGTGAGTGCGTGAGTGCGTGAGTGCGTCTGGACCGGTGTGCGGGAGGGGTTTGGCGCATGAAGCAAAGATCCGGAACAGCGGGGCGCCTGCGTCGCGGGCCCTCACCCTGGCGGCACGGCTGGCCTGTCCCTCTCCCGAACTACGGGAGAGGGACGTTTCGTTTGCGACGGGCCTTCGCGCGCCTGGGCGAGCCCTCGGCCGCGACGTCGCCCGCCTCCCCGCACGGATCTCCGCGCGGGAGTCCGCGCAGGCGGACTTCGTGCCGTTCCAGCCCCGGTTTCAACCGGTTCGGGGATCTTTCCCTCTTCGCGCGGCTACTCCCACGCACTCCCGCACTCACGCACTCACGCACTTCCCCTCCCCGGCGCGCTCTTTGCGACTCGCGTCCGTCGCGGATCCTTCCAGGCGAGACGGCGAATCCCGAACGAGAGACGAGGGCACGATGGGCCTCCGGCAGTGGCTCCGGAAGCGGTTGATGGAAGAAGATCGCGACGACGAGCGCGACCTCCCCCCGCCCAAGACGCTGATGCACGCCATCATGGGGCGCGAGGAGCCGACGCCGCACGCGCTGGGCGAGTACACGGCCCAGACCTACCCCGGCGAGCTGGCCGACATCCTCCGCCGCCGCCAGGAGGTCACCGACGCGCTGATGCGGATGGAGCTCACCTCGCGGGAGGGGCGCCGCGAGGCCGTCCCCCGCCTCCAGGAGCTCCTGCGGAAGTACCCGCACCCGCTGGCATACGAGACGCTGGTGATGGCGTACGTCGACCAGGGGCGGTGGGACGAGGCCCGCGGCGTCGCCTTCGCCGCCCGCGAGCGCCGCGAGGAGTGCCGCCGCTCGCCGTACCCCGAGATCCGCGCCGAGACCGACCGCCTCAAGGAGTGGTCGCCCGAGGACGTCGACGTCCTCCGCGACGAGCGCGAGGGGCGCGTCACCACCCCCGGCGTCGTCCCCGCCGCCCGCCCGGCGACGGCGTAGGACGGACGGCGGAGCGAACGACAGACGCAGACGCCCCGCCGCCCGCCCGGCGACGGCGTAGGACGGACGGCGGGG
>DATACF010000434.1:0-1611 GCA_036259235.1 Longimicrobium sp.
GCTGGACGCGGGGGTGGACGCCTTGCTGGAGCTGGGGCCGGGCGGGCGGGTGAGGCCCCTCCTCCGCGGCTTCGCGGACGGGAACGGCGTCCTTCCCCCCGCGGCGATCGCCTCGCTCCCGGGCGGGAGCGACGGGAGCTCCCCCGCGGCGCACCTCCCGCGGGCGGTGCGCGCGCTGGCGCTGGCGGGCGTCTCGTTCGCCTCCGATCCGGCGTAGCCGCCCGATCCGGAAAAGCTTAGGTCTCACGCAGAGAAGCAGAGTCAGCAGAGAGCCCCCCTCTGCTCCCTCTGCGTGAGATTTTCTGTTTGCCCATGCGCGCCCCGCCGCCTACGTTGGAGCGCGCACGGGCCTCTCCTCCCGTCGTCCCGACCCTCGCCTCCCCCTCGCGACGTCCTTCTCCCCGACATGACCGACGCCGCCCCGCCGCCGGCCGCGCCTCCCCCGGCCGCTCCGCCTCCGCAGCCCGCGGCGCCCGCGCTCGACCGCACGCCCGACCCGCAGCTCGACCCGCAGCGGATCATCAGCACCATCCACGCGCTGCGGAACCGCATCCACGAGCGCTTCCCCGGGAGCGGGCTGGCGGGGGTGGCCGACGAGCTGAAGCGGGTGGCCGACGCCACGGTGGCGCGGGTGACGTGGGTGGCGAAGCCCAACCTCCCCCTGCGGGTGGCGGCGTGGCTCCTGGTGGGCGTGATCGTCTTCCTGGTGATCGCCGTCGTCCGCGTGGTCCAGCCCGCGGCGCAGCGGCTCTCGCTCTCCGACTTCCTCCAGGCGCTGGAGGCGGGGCTCAACGACCTCCTCCTGATCGGCGCCGCGCTCTTCTTCGTCGTCACCGTCGAGGCGCGGATCAAGCGGCGGCGGGCGCTGGGCTTCCTCCGCGAGCTGCGGGCGCTGGCGCACGTGGTCGACATGCACCAGCTCACCAAGGACCCCGCCACCCTCCTCCACCCCGAGCGCCGCACCCCGTCGTCGCCGCAGCGGAGCATGACGCGCTACGAGCTGGCGCGCTACCTCGACTACTGCTCCGAGATCCTGTCGCTCGACGGGAAGCTGGCCGCCCTCTACGCCCAGACCTTCGACGACCCCGTCGTCCTCTCCGCCGTCGACGAGCTGGAGCGCCTCACCACCGCCCTCTCCGGGAAGGTCTGGCAGAAGCTCGCCATCCTCGCCGAGGCCGACGCGCCCGGCGCGTGAGGGCTCTTGAGTCCATCTGTTTAGACCGGAGCGGGCGCTGTCACACGGGCGCCCGCTCGCGCGTTCCGGCGCACATGGGCAGGCGTGATACGCGCGGCATGGCATCGAATTTGTATTGTTCTTTCGCCGAAATGTCACGCGCGGCCGACCGGGCGCCCCGCCCGGTTCCGCCGGTCGCTCTACACTTCCCCTGACCGAAACGTCATGGAGATCCTCGCCGGTGCCGCGATGGTCGGCCTGGGCTGGCAGGCGGTACGCTACCTCATGCTGCCCACCTGTCCGCGGTGCAAGCAGAAGAAGTGGGACCGAAAACTCTGCTACCCTTTACTCTTTTGCCGGCGCTGCGCCACCCGGTGCGACATGCACGGGCGCACCTACAACTGAGCGCCGGCCTCATCCGCTCCGCGCCCCCCCCC
>DATACF010000435.1:0-4815 GCA_036259235.1 Longimicrobium sp.
GGTGCAGGCGGCGGTCACGGACGCGCCGCTGATCGACTGGGAGGCGCGGCGGAGGGGGCGGCGGCGGAACGATCGCCGGGGGCGGCCCCAGCACCGGCTGGCTCAGGATCTCCTCCACCAGCGCCGCGTGGTACGCCTCCAGCTCCGCCGCGTCGCGGAACGCCGGGAGCGACCCGCCCGAGCGCGGCGCGGGCGTCCCCCCGGGCGAGGGCGCGCACCCCGGCGCGGCGAGCGTGATCGCGAGGAAGAGGAGCCGGACGGTCGTGGGGAATCCGGACGAGGCGGGCATGGTCTCGACGGGAGGGGGTGGGACGGGAGGGCGATACGAGGATGCTACCGCCGCCGCGCGCCGCGAGCAACGGGCACGCAAACAGACGGGGCCGCCCGGATCTCCCGGACGGCCCCGAAGCCGTCAGCGCACTCACGCACTCACGCACTTCCTTCAGACGTTGAACCGGAAGAGGAGGATGTCGCCGTCCTGCACGACGTACTCCTTCCCCTCGGAGCGCATCAGCCCCTGCTCGCGGGCGGCCTTCACCGAGCCGGTCTTCTGGAAGTCGGCGAAGCTCACCGTCTCGGCGCGGATGAAGCCGCGCTCGAAGTCGGAGTGGATGACGCCCGCCGCCTCGGGGGCCTTGGCGCCGACCGGGATCTCCCAGGCGCGCACTTCCTTCTCGCCCGCCGTGAAGTACACCTGGAGCCCCAGGAGCCGGTACCCCTCGCGGATCAGCCGGTGGAGCCCCGGCTCCTCCAGCCCCAGCGAGCCCAGGAACTCGCTCCGCTCCTCGGGCGGAAGCTCCGAGAGCTCGCTCTCGATCTGGCTGGAGATGGGGACCACCTCGGCCACCTCGCGGCTCGCCGCCACCGCCTCGCGCAGCGCCCGGACGTGCGGGTTGTCGCCCTCGGGGAGGTCGCTCTCGTGGACGTTGGCGAGGTAGAGGACCGGCTTGGAGGTGAGGAGGTTGAACGACTTCATCAGCTTCCGCTCCTCGTCCGACAGCTCCACCGAGCGGGCGGGCCTCCCCTCCGAGAGCGCGCCGATCAGCCGCTCCAGGAGCGCCACCTCGGCCACGGCCTCCTTGTCGCCGCTCTTGGCGGCCTTGCGGACGCGCTCCAGCCGCTTCTCGGCGACCGCGAGGTCGGAGAGGGCCAGCTCGAGGTTGATGACCTCGCGGTCGCGCACCGGGTCGACGCCTCCCATCACGTGCACCACGTCGGGGTCGTCGAAGCAGCGGACGACGTGCACCACCGCGTCGGTCTCGCGGATGTTGTTGAGGAACTGGTTCCCCAGCCCCTCGCCCTCGCTGGCGCCCTTCACCAGCCCGGCGATGTCGACGAACTGCACCACGGCGCGGAGCACGCGCTGCGGCTTCACCTTCTCGGCCAGCAGGTCGACGCGGAAATCCGGCACCTCGACGTTGCCGACGTTCGGCTCGACGGTGCAGAACGGGTAGTTGGCCGCGTCGGCCTTGGCCGCGGTGAGCGCGTTGAACAGCGTCGACTTGCCCACGTTCGGCAGCCCGACGATCCCCAGCTTCAGCATATCTCGAAGTCTCTCGGACGGATTCGAAAGCGGCAAACGAACCGGCCGGGCGCCTCGGAGGGCGTCCGGCCGATCGGCGCTAAAGCTACACGTCGCGGGGGCTTGCGTCAACGTGGGCCCGGGGCGCAAAGCCAGGTGTTCCACTGCGGGCGGATCTCGTTGGACGGCAACGGCAACCGCGAACTGCAACCACGGATCCGGGCGTGTCCCTCCGCTGCGCTCCGGGCCGGGCTGCGGGCGCCGTAGGAAACGATACTACCGTTTCCAACGGCGCGGAGCCCCTGGCGGACTCCACGGCAGCCTCGGTTCCCTCGACGATCGCGACCGCCTTCGCATTCCCCCCCGCCAGGGTCTCCGCCCTTCGGGCCCGCATCCCTCACGCAAAGTCCCGTCAGATGGCCGCCAGCCTTCCCCGCCCCGCCACCTCCCAGGCGTCCACGACCTCGTCGCCCCGCACGGCCCAGAGGCGCTCCTGGAGGTTCACCGAGACGCAGACGTGGTTGGGGACGACGCGGACGCGGTCGCCCACGCGGGGACGCCAGTCCGTCTGGCTGAGGTCGAGGAGGCCGTGCTCTTCCGAGACGGCCTTCACCACGACCCCGGGACGGTCGAGGAGGGCGCCGTAGCCGCCGCCGCCGGCGCGGAGCTCTTCCCTGGCGAGGGCCTTGGAGCCGGCGTCCACCACCGCCTGGCCGGGGACGGCCGTGCTCACCACCGTCGCCAGGACGCTGTAGGCGATCTCGTCCCACCCGCAGGCGCCGATCTCGGCCGTCGTGCGGTCGTTGAAGATCTGGGTCCCCGGGCGCACCTCGGTGAGCCGCGCCACCTCGTGCGAGCGCCAGAAGGTGGGGGTGGAGCCGCCGCTGACGACCTGCGGACCGAGCCCCGCCGCGTCCAGCGCCCCGGCGAAGCGGCGCACGGTCTCCGACAGGGCGGCGAGGGGGGCGTCGTGCTCCGACACGTGGGCGCGGACGTGGCCGGGGTAGAGCATCACGCCGCGGTACTCGACCCCGTCCAGCCCCGCCGCCTCGCGCGCCAGCGCCACCGCGTCCTCCGGCGTCTGCACCCCCACGCGCCCCATCCCCGCGTCCACTTCCACCAGCACCCCCACGCGCCGCCCCGCCGCGTGCGCCGCCTCCGCCAGCCCCCGCAGCGCCTCGGACGAGTCGAGGCCGACGGTGAGCCGCACGTGCGCGGGGAGCGCCATCAGCCGCGCCAGCTTCGAGGCGCCGACGGGCGGGTACGCCAGGAGGAGGTCGTCCACCGCCGCCGCCATCACCTCCGCCTCGCGCGGGGTGGCGACGGTGACGCCCACGGCGCCCGCGCGGAGCTGCGCGGCCGCCAGCGCTGGCGTCTTGTGCGTCTTGGCGTGCGGCCGCCACGCCAGCCCGTGCGCGCGGCAGTAGTCCGCCGCGCGGCGGAGGTTGGCGTGCATCCGGCCGGCGTCCACCACCGCGGCGGGCGTCTCCAGGTCGTTGAGGGCGCGGGGCTCGGTCATGCTCGGGGCTCGGGGGCGAGGGTCGCGGACGGAGGCGTGGGGCAAGATCCGGGCGGCGGGGCGCGGTGTCCAGGGGTGGACGGGCGAACCATTTCGGTGCGCGCCGCACCGGGCCGGTGCTGTGCGAGCCCCCGCGCGGCGGAGGCGGATTTCGTGTAAACGATTGTCGATCCACGCGTTGGCCGAAACGACGGATGTGGCGCCGAGCTTGCCCTACGAAAGGCGCCGCGATTCGGGACCGAACCCCCTTCGTCCCCCCGACCCGCGCCCTCCGGCCCCCGCGGGGGCCAGGCCACACCATCCCACCCTGAGGAGTGTGTTCCATGCAGCGTTCCCGTATCTCCGCCGTGCTCGCGCTCGCGGCCCTGGCGGCCTGTTCCGACGGCGTCGAGCCGACCGCCGTGCCTTCGCAGGAGTCGCTCGTGCAGCTTCCCACCGGGTCGATGGTGGAGCGGGTGATGCCCGGCGAGGTGGTGGTGAAGATGCGCGGCGGCGCCGACGCGGCCGCGGTGGCCCGCACCCATGGGGTCTCGGTCGGCTCGCTCGGCTCCAAGGGCGCGGTGTCGGTCCTCCGCGGCGCCGCGGGGAGCGAGCGCGCCCTGGCCGCGCTCCTGAGCAAGGACGCGCGCGTGGAGTACGCGGAGCCCAACTACCTCCGCCAGCCGAACGCCATCGACCCCCGTCTGTGGGCCTTCCGCAACCCGGGCGCCCTCACGGTGACGTTCACCAGCGGCGGCAGCAAGGGGAAGGTGGTCAACTCGATGATCTCCGTCTCCGACGCCGACGAGGACAACATCGAGGCCTTCGGCGCCGGCGGCGCGCCGGTGGTGATCGGGAGCATCGACACCGGCGTCAACATGTCGCACACCGAGTTCCTCCCCGGCCAGCTGATCGCCGGGCGCGACTGGTACAGCAACGACAACAACCCCACCGACACCGACAACCACGGCACGCACACCACCGGCACCATGGTCGGCCGCACCGTGGGCGTCGCGGGGATCGCGGGCGCCGGGCCGAACGTGAAGGTGTACGTGCAGCGCGTCTGCGGCCGCAACGGCTGCCCGGTGTCGGCCATCGCCAGCGCCATCCGCGCGGCGGCCGACTACCCGAACATGGTCGCGGTGAACGTCTCGATCGGCGGCACCTCGCTCTCGCAGTCCGAGCGCGACGCCATCGCCTACGCCACCGGCAAGAACGTCCTGGTCATCGCCTCGGCCGGCAACTCCAACGTCGGCACCGTCGACTGCCCGGCGTGCGACCCGAACGCCATCTCGGTCGGCGCCACCACCTGGTCCGACACGAAGGCGTACTACAGCAGCTGGGGCCCGGGCCTCGACATCAGCGCCCCCGGCGGCGAGCTGTACTCGAACACCACCTCGCAGGCCGGGATCTACTCCTCGCTCCGCAGCGGCTACGGCTACATGCAGGGGACCTCGATGGCCGCCCCGCAGGTGACCGGCGCCGCCGCGGTGGTGGCCAGCAAGACCGGCCTCCGCGGCGCCGCGCTCCGCGCCCGCCTCGAGGGGACCACCGACGACATCGGCGCCGGCGGCTACGACACCACCTTCGGCAACGGCCGCCTGAACGTCTACCGCGCCGTCACCAACACCTCGCTGGCCGGGATCTACTCCTCGCTCCGCAGCGGCTACGGCTACAAGCAGGGGACCTCGATGGCCGCCCCGCAGGTGACCGGCGCCGCCGCGGTGGTGGCCAGCAAGACCGGCCTCCGCGGCGCCGCGCTCCGCGCCCGCCTCGAGGGGACCACCGACGACAT
>DATACF010000436.1:0-1925 GCA_036259235.1 Longimicrobium sp.
CCGGCGCCGCGGGGCCGGCGGCGGCGCGGTGGAGGCGCTCCACCAGGCCGCGGGCGACGTTGCGCAGCAGCGAGGGGCGGGTGGCCACCAGCCCCTCCAGCTCGGCCTGGGTGAGCTCGACCAGGACGGAGTCGCGGAGCGCCCGGGCGCGCGTCTGGCGCGGCTCGCCGACGAAGAACGCCATCTCGCCCACGCTCTCCCCCCGCCCCACCTCGGCGACGGTGCGCGCGCACCCCTCGCGGTCGACGCGCTCCAGCGCCACCCGCCCGCTGACGACGAAGAAGACGCCCCCCGCGGGGTCGCCCTGCTCGAAGAGGAGCTGGCCGCGCCCCAGGTGCACCCACCCGGCGTCGCGCTCCAGCGCGTCGAGGAGGGCGGCGTCGAGGGCGCCGAGGAGGGGGTGGAGGCGGGTGAGGAGCTGGCGGCGGTGGACGCGGCGGAGGGCCTCGCGGAGGTCGGGGTGCGCCTCCTCCAGCCGGTCGACGTCGGCGTCGGGGACGCGGGCGAGCGTGGCGTCGGTGCCCGCGCGGACGCGGGCCGGGAGGGGGACGCCGGCCAGGAGCTGGAGCTCGTCGAACGCCTCGCCGGGCTCCAGCGCGCGCAGGAGGTCCGGCTCGCCGCCGGGGCGCGGCTCCACCGCCTCCAGCCGCCCCTCCAGCACGAGGTAGAGCGCGTCGCCCGCCAGCGCGCCCTCGAAGAGGTACGTCCCCGCGGGCGCATCCACGCGCGCGGCGGCGGTGGCGAGCGCCTCCACCGTCTCAGGCTCCAGCCCCGCCAGCTCGGGCGAGGCGGCGATGGCGGCGGCGAAGTCGGTCTGGGGCATATCGAGGGACAGCATCGGCGAGGCTTCGGGTGCGAGGAGTCACACCGGGGGACGGACTGCGGACGAAGATTCGCGGCGCGGGGGTGGGGGCGCAAGCCGTCCGCGGGGCCGTTCGCCGCCCCAGACGCATTCGGAGCGGACAGGAGACGCGGGGGGCCACCGTTTCGCCGGACGCCGACCCGGCCAAAGACTTTCTGTTGTCGTCGTCCACCCGGATCACTCCACCGTGATACTCGCCTCTTCCGTCCGCGTCACCGCCCGCCAGGTGCGCAGGCCGAGCGCCTCGACCTGCTCCAATGCGGCGTCGCGCGCGGCCTCGTCGCCGAAGACGCCGAACACCGAGGCGCCGCTCCCGGCCAGGAGCGCGATCCCGGCGCCCGCGCCGCGGATCGCCGCCACCGCCCCGGCGACGGCGGGGATGCGCTCGACGGCGACGGGCTCGAAGTCGTTCGCCGCGAACGCGGCCACGCCCTCCCACGACGCCAGCGCGTCCGGCCGGAGGAGCGCCGCCCGCGGCGCGTATCCCCCGCCGCGCAGCTCGGCGACGCGGCGGAAGGCGTCGCCGGTGGGCATCGCCACGCCGGGGTGGGCGACGAGGACGGGGCGCGGCGGGAGGGACGGGAGCGGGAGGAGGCGCTCGCCGCGCCCCCACGCCAGCGCCCGGGACGAGCCGCAGAGGAAGAAGGGGACGTCGCTCCCCAGCTCGATGGCCAGCTGGAGGAGCGCCTCGCGCGGGAGCGGGTCGCCGTGGAGCGCGTTCAGCGCCCGGAGCGCCGCCGCGCCGTCGGAGCTCCCGCCGCCGAGCCCCGCGGCGGAGGGGATGCGCTTGGTGAGATGGAAGTCGACGGAAGGCGGCTCGCCGAGCGCGGCGTAAAAGCGCTCGGCCGCGCGGACGACGAGGTTCCGCTCGGGGGGGCCGGTGTCGATCCCGCCCGCGGCCTCCAGGCGGATCCCCGGCGCCCCGCGGCGGACCTCGACCGTGTCGGCGAGGGAGAGCGACTGGAAGACGGTCTCCAGCGCGTGGTAGCCGCCCGCCTCGCGCGCCAGGATGGCGAGGCGGAGGTTGACCTTGGCGGGGGCGTCGAGGCGGACGCGCTCAGCC
>DATACF010000437.1:0-2319 GCA_036259235.1 Longimicrobium sp.
GTTTCCTACGGCGCCCGCAGCCCGGCCCCGCGCAGCGGGGACATGCCCAAAGCCGCAGTTGCAGTTGCCGTAAGCCGTTGCCGTTCCAGCGAAGCCACGATCACTCCGCCGGACGCTGCTCGCGGCAGGGCTGGCCTTCCCAGATCCGCTGCCACCGCCCGCCGCGGTCGGCCGAGATCGCCTCGTACCAGGCCTCGCCGCGCCCGAAGATCTGCACGAGCACCTCGTTCCCGCCGCGCCCGTTCAGGTTCAAAAACCCGATCACCTTGGGCGCCGCCTTCCCCGTCTTCCGGTAGTCGCGCACCTCGGTGTAGACCGGCGTGTACCCGGTTCGCTGCTCGTAGCTCGCCAGGTAGAAGACGCTCCACCCGCCGGGGTCGGCCGCGCCCATCCCCAGGTTGTCGCCCACCATGTACGTCGTCGCCATCTCGGGCGTCCCGCCGCGGACGACGTCGAGCGCCTGGAGGTCCTTCTGCGCCCCCGGCCAGCTCCGCGGCCGCTGCAGCCCGTTCTGGAGGACGATCCGCTCGGCCACGATGGAGGCGTAGCGGCGGATCCGCGGGTCGACCTGCTGGGGGACGTACTCGCCGATGACCTCGGGCTCGAGCCCCTTGCGGAAGGCGATGAACTCCTGGTCGGCGGCCGCCGCGGCCACCGTCGTCGCCTGCCCGACGGCCGTGGGGACGCCGCACGCCGTCAGGCCCCCGTTCCCTGTCTGCGTGAACGTCCCCACCGGCGCCCCGCCCCGGAAGAGGACGTACTGCCCGTTGGGCGGGAGGACGGCGCCCCGGAAGCGCTGCTCGTACGCCTCGGGCGAGACGCCGGCCGGGCGCTGGAGGGGGCGGAGCGAGTCGGTGGCGACCTCGGCGACGGGGATGATCCGGTCGCCCCCCTGCCCGCGGACGACGTGGAAGACCACCGAGCCGCGGGGGAGCCCCAGCGTGGCCCCCTCCTCGGGGGCGGCGACCTCGCCGGTCGTCCCCTCGGGCGGCGGGGGCTGGACGACGCGCACCTCGGCGCCGCCCCACTCCACGTTGTCGCAGGCGGAGAGAGCGGTTAGAATCAGGATCGCCGCGGCGCGGACGGTGCGTGCGGGGCTAGCGCGCATGATCGACGTGACCCGGAACCTGGACTGTGGACCTCACCTGCGGACCGGCCGCCCGAAGGCGTCGCCGGTCCCGTTCGCGCCGCCTGCACCAGCAAGGAACCGGCCACGGGCGGCCCTGGAAGCTTACGCCATCTTCGCCCCGACTGCCAGATAGACGAGGGATGATCGAAACCGCCGAGTTCCGCCGCGTCCTGGGGCACTTCGCCACGGGCGTGACGGTGGTCACCACCCTGCGGGGCGAGGGGCTCCCCTGCGGGCTCACCGCCAACGCCTTCTCGTCGGTGAGCCTGGAGCCGCGGCTGGTGCTGGTCTGCGTCGACAAGGGCGCCGACAGCCACGACTGCATCCGCGCGGCCGGGGTCTTCGCCGTCAACATGCTCTCCGAGGGGAAGGGCGAGACGCTGGCCCGCCGCTTCGCGGGGTGCGAGACGGAGGAGAAGTTCGTCGGCGTCGCCTTCCACGCCGAGCAGACCGGGGCGCCGGTGCTCGACGACGCGCTGGCGTGGCTCGACTGCCGGGTGACCCAGGAGGTCGACGCGGGCGACCACACGGTGTTCCTGGGCGAGGTGATGGCGGCGGAGACGACGGAGGGGACGCCGCTCCTGTACTACCGGGGAGGGTACGGTCGCTTTGCGCCCTGACCTCCTCCGCCGGACGCTGGGGGCGGCGCGCGCGCTGGTGGTGGGGCTCGCCCTCGGCGTGGTGGCGTTCGCGGCCGGCTCGCTGATCCTCTACGAGGCCGCGGGGGCGCTGGACGCGGCCGCCGGGGTGGTGGCCACCTTCGCCGCGGCGCTCGCCGCCGGGGTGTGGGCGGGCTCGCCCGGCGCCCGCGCCGACACGCCGCCGGCCGGGCGGTGGATCCTCGCCGGGGCCGCGCTGGGGCTGGCCGGCCTCTTCGCCACCGCCTGGGGGATCTACCAGGCGGAGCGCCTCGGCGACGTGGGGCGGGCGGCGGCGCTCCTCTTCCTGGTGGGCGTCCCGGTCTACGCGCTGGGGCTCCTCCTCCCCGCGCTGATCGCGTGGGAGCGGGGGGAGGACGACGTGTCCGACCATGACGACGACGAGTCCGACGGCGCCCGCGCCGGGGGGCTGGGCGGCGGGACGGTGGCCGCGCTCGTCGGCGTGGGGGTGGCGGTGGGGGCGGTGGGGGCGGGGATCGTCTTCCTCCCCGCCGTCGAGCCCGGGCCGCTGATGCTGGGGACGGCGGCGCT
>DATACF010000438.1:0-4417 GCA_036259235.1 Longimicrobium sp.
AGTCGGTCGGATTCACCGACCGACTAAAAAGAATTCTCACGCAGAGGAGCAGAGTCAGCGGAGCACCCCTTTGAAGTTCTCTGCTGACTCTGCTCCTCTGCGTGAGACCTGCCGTTTTTCCTGGCCGCGAAACCGGAATCAGAACGGCACGCCCAGGTGCACGTACAGCCGGTTCTGCTCGCCGCGCACGTACGAGACGCTCACCGCCTGGGTGAGGGTGCGGAAGGTGAGCCCGCCGCCGTACGCGCTCTGCCAGTCGTCGGCCACGTCGGCGTCGTCGACGACGCGCCCCGCGTCGCCCAGCACGTAGACGCCGATGTCGGAGCGGACGAGGCCCAGGTTGACGCTCCGGAAGAGGCGGGCGCGGACCTCGGCCGAGCCGTAGACCGCGCTCTCGCCCAGGAAGCGCCAGGAGTGGTAGCCGCGCACCGTCTCGGCCCCGCCGACGTACGCCGCCTCCTGGAAGGGATAGTAGCCCAGCGCGTGCATCCCCCCGACGCGCAGCGCCAGCGTGGGCCCCAGCCACCCGGGGAGCGACGCGTACCCCCGCGCCTCGCCGTGCAGCCGCCCGAACGTCCCCACGTCGCTCCCGAACCCCGACCCGACGGCGTTCAGCTGGAAGCCGTTCCGCGGGTAGACCTCCGAGTCGACCCGCCGCAGCCGCGCGCCCGCCTCGGCGCCGTACTGCGCGAACGCCTCCGCGCCCCGCGGCAGCGGCCCGGTCCGGACGCCGTGCTCGTAGTCCGGGTCGGTCCACGCCACCACGGGGCCGGCGTAGAGGCGGAGGCGCTCCGACGGCCGCACCTCGTACGCCGCCTGGGCGCGCACCTGCACCTGGTCGACCTCGAAGGCGTCGCGGTCCGGGTCGCCGGGAGAGTCGTTGCCGAAGCCGTGGAAGCGGCGGGCGGCGAAGCTGGAGGCGCGCGCGGCGCCCCAGGTGCGCGACGGGCGGTTGGTGTGGCGCCGGTCGGCCCACACCTCGGCGCCGAACCCCGTCTCCATCGGCGCCCAGAGGACGCGCGCGTGCACCATCGTCGCGTACGGCTGGCGCCGGAACCCCCACCGCGTCCACGACGGCCCGAAGCCCAGGACCGGCCCCACCAGCGGCGGCCACTCGGCGTACGGGGTGAGGAGGCGGAACTGGCTCCCCCAGTCGCGCGGGGGCGGCGCGTTCCCGATCAGCGCCTCGCGCTCGCGGACCTCGTACGGGCGCGTGTCCACCTTCGCCTCGCCCCCGGGCTCGAAGCGGTTGTCGCCCCGGTCGTCGTGGAAGACCGTCCGCCGCCCGCCCGGCGCGCGCGAGCGGTCGGCCAGCTGGTCGTCACCCCCGCCGCCGATGAGGCGGACGAGGATGTCGCCCGGGCCGGTGCCGCTCACCGAGGCGCGGTCGTCGCCGCCGTGGAGGAAGAGGCGCACCTCGCGGGTCTCGCGCGGGTCGAAGACGCGGCGGTAGTACGGGAGCGTCCGCCCCTCGTCCTCCGACGTGATCGTCACCTCCACCCGGCCGTCCGGGAGGCGGACGACGCTCGCCGTCTCGCTCTTATCGGTGGTGTGGACGTCCACCTCGGTGGCGAGGATGGCGTAGTGCGCGGCCGCCGCCTCGCGGAGCCCGTCGCGCCGGCCGCGGAGCGACTGGGCCAGCCACGCGCCGTGCTCGGCATGGTACTCGGGCGGGAGGCGGCGGACGGCGCCGTCGATGACCGCGTCGGTGAGGCGCTGCTGGACGAAGGCCGCCGTGGAGTCCCAGGCGGCGCGATCGAGGTCGGAGAGGAGGGTGCGGTCGAGCTCGGAGGCGTGGACGACCAGGCCGAAGACGTTGCCGTACTCGGGCCCGTACTTCACCAGCATCGGCATCACCATTCGCCCCATGGCGGGGATCAGCCCCTCGTGGTTGACGAAGGCGTTGTCGCGGTCGCGGGGGACGGGGCGCCAGAGCTTGAGGTCGCCCCGGTCGTAGCGCGCCCACCGCCACTGGTCCCAGTGCCGGTCCCAGTCGCCCACGACCAGGTCCATCAGCCGCGCGGTGAGGAAGGCGCGGGAGTCGACGCGGTGCTCGGGGTCTTCCTCCAGCTTCTCGCGGAAGTCCTCGGAGCCCTCGACGTCCTCGGCGCGCGCGAACCCCGGCCCCTCGTCGGGGTCGGTGGGGCGCTCCTCGACCTGTCCCAGCCGCCCGCGCCACTCCTCGCGCCGCTCGCCCAGGAAGGGGTGGTCGGGCATGACGAAGAGGCGCGGCGTCACGTGCAGGACGCCGACGGCGTCGAGGAGCGGGGCGACGACGAGGGCGGCGGCGGGGTGCTTGGCGCTCACCAGGTCCTGCACCACCGCCTCGCTGATCGTCCCGCGGAGGTCCTCGGGGACGCTCCGCTCGACGTCCTTGTCGACCGAGCGGAAGACGTACTCGCGCCCGTCGCGCCCCTTCAGCCGGAGCGACTCGGTCGAGAGGCCGCCGCCTTCCTGGAGGACGGTGAGCCCGCCCGCGAAGCTCGCGGGGTCGAGGACCTCGACGCGCACCGGGCGCACCCACTCGGGGCGGTAGCTCTCGCCCAGGAGCGCCCGCCGCAGCCCTCCGGCGCGGTAGCGCTCCCCCGCCCGCACCTCCGCCGTCTCCTGCGCGGCCAGCGGCGCGGCGGCCACGAGCGCGCAGAGCGCGAACGACTGTATCCGCATGAAGCTCGTCCTTTGCGGGTCCCGACCTGCCGTGGAATGGAGACCTTCGGGAATGAAACGCGCGCGGCGCCCGGTCCGCGGCCGGCGGAGGCGCCGCAAATGTGCATCCACACGGAACATCCGTGCCGCGCGGCGGGCTCGCGAGTAATCCATATGGGAGAGAGCGTACGGGAAGGACGCACCGTATTGGATAGAAATGGGTGTGGAGGAAGCAAAGCAAGGATAGGCGATGAACTTTCCACGCCTCGGGAAGCACGCGCGAGAATTGCCCGAAAAACTGGAGATCACCTCCAAATTCTCGCCACAGCACAGAAAGTGGTTCCTGAGTTGGCTTCTTTCGTGCGAGATTTCTCCCTCTCTTGACGCCTAAAAAAGAAAACCGTACGTTCCATTTGCGCCGGTTTGCGCGCCAGCGATTCCCGAAGACGATCCATGTCCACGCACGCGACCAGCAGTTCCAGTTCCGCTATCGCGCTCCTCTCCGCCGTCGTGCTCTCCTTGTGCACACCGGGGTGCGGGCGCGCGCAGGGAGCGGAGACGTTCCCGGACGCACGGCAGCGTCGCGAGGCGGCGATCGAGGTGCGCGAGGTTGCCCGGAGCTGGTCGGACACGCTGCTGACCGAAGTCACCGGCCTCGATGTCGACTCGCGTGGGCGGATCTACGTGGGCGACTGGATGGCGGCGCGGGTGGCGGTGCTCGATTCGACGGGCACGCTCGTGCGGACGCTGGGCCGGAAAGGGTTGGGCCCGGGCGAGTTCCGGTCCGTTCGGGGACTCCAGGTGCTCCCGGGCGACAGCCTGATGGTCTACGACCCCAGCGCTGCACGCCTCAGCGTCTTCCCGCCCGACGGGGACCAGCCCGCGTACACGATCAACCTGGGCGCGACGCTGGGCGGCCCCGTCCCGTTCCTGATCCACCGCACCCCCACCAACGACGCGTTCGTCGCACTCTTCCGACCCGGCTTCATGGGAGGCGACACGACCACTCGGCGAGACCGGTTGCAGGTGCTGAACCGCGACGGGACACCTCGGGCCGAGCCCTTCCGCACCTTCCCGTCCAAGGGCTTCCTGCGGGTGGGCCAGGCGGGAAGCTTCTCCGTGACTCCCGACCCGTTCGGAAGCGAGGGGCTGTATGCGTTCGGACGCGGCGGAGAGGTGCACTACCTCTGGAACGATTCGCTCCACGTCGAGACGTACGACCTGGCGGGCGGTCGAACGCGAGGGTTCCGGGTCGACTACACGCCGCCGGAGGTCACCGATGCGGACGTCGAAGCGGCGGCCGCGGAGTTCTCCGGGCAGGCGGCGATGTTCCGCGAGGCACTCCAGGATTCCGCGCCGCCCCGCTGGCCCGCCGCGCGCGCCATGCTGAGCGACGCGGACGGACGGCTCTGGATCGGGCTGCACGGCCCCGCGTCGGAACCTTCCGAGTGGGCCTCCTTCGACGCGGACGGCACGTACCGGGGTTCGGTTTTCCTGCCATCCGGCGTGGAGGTCCGCGCCTTCCGTGGCAACATCGTATACGGCGTACAGTTCGACGCGGCGGACGTCCCCCAGGTGGTCGTCTACCGCATGGCCCCTCCCGCGGGCCGCTGATCCGAAGCACCCTTTCAACCCGAATCCTGCGACCCTGGGACCGCAGGGGCAGAGATCGGAGTTCGTCTGCCGTTCGGAGCGCACCCACCGGTCCTCGACGGATGCTTGGGCCGGAAAGCGTGGGCGCGAGCCGCAAGTCGCCGGTATCCGGCGGCTC
>DATACF010000439.1:0-5851 GCA_036259235.1 Longimicrobium sp.
GGCGGCGACGGGGGCGCGCCCGCGCCGGCGGGGGAGGCGGACGGGTTCGAGGACGCGCCGTCCATCGACGTCCGCCTCGTGGGCAGGGCCGGGCTCCACGCGCGGCCGTCGACCTGGCTGGTGGAGGTGGCGTCGCGCTACCGGTCGGAGATCCGCGTCCGGCACGGGGGGCGGACGGCCAACGCCAAGGCGCTCGCCTCCCTCCTCAAGCTCGGCGTGGAGGCGGGGGAGACGATCCGGATCGTGGCCCGCGGGCCGGACGCGGAGGCCGCGCTGGAGGCGCTCCGCGAGGCGGTGGAGGGCGGGCTGGGGGAACAGGAGGAGGCCGAGGAGGCGAGGGCCGCCGCGCCCGCGTGGCGGCCGGAGTCGAACGGCCGCGCCCTCGCGGGGGTCCCCGCCTCGCCGGGGCTCGCCATCGGCCCCCTCTGGCGCTTCCAGGCCGCGCGGATCGTGGTGGACGACCGGCCGGAGGGCGAGCCCGCGGAGGAGGCGCGGCGGCTGGAGGCGGCGCTGGAGGCCGCGCGCGAGCAGCTGGAGACGCTCCACGACGAGGTGGAGGCGCGCGCGGGGAAGTCGGAGGCGATGATCTTCCGCGCCCACCAGGCGCTCCTGGCCGACGAGGACCTCCGCGGGGAGGTCCGCGTGGCGGTCGCCGCCGGGCACGGCGCGGCGTGGGCGTGGCAGCGCGCCGTAGACGCCCGCGTGGCCGAGGTGGCGACCGTCGCCGACCCCCGCCTCGCCGGGCGCGCCGCCGACCTCCGCGACGTGGGCCAGCGCGTCCTCCGCCTCCTGGCGGGCGAGGAGAGGGGGGCGCCCCGCTTCCCCGGCCACCCGGTGATCCTGGTGGCCGACGACCTCACCCCTTCCGACACCGCGCGCCTCGACCCGGCGCGCGTCCTGGGCCTCTGCACCGCCGGAGGGGGGCCGACCTCGCACACGGCCATCATCGCCCGCTCCCTCGACCTCCCCGCCGTGGTGGGCGCGGGGCCCGCGGCGCTCGACGTGGCCGACGACCGCCCGTGCATCCTCGACGGGACGGCCGGGCGGCTCTACCTGGAGCCCAGCGCGGCCGACCTGGCCTCCGCCCGCCGCTTCCAGGCGGAGCTCCGGGGCGAGCGCGACCGGGCGATGGAGACGCGCTTCCGGCCGGCGCTCCTCCGCGACGGGCACCGGGTGGAGGTCGCCGCCAACATCGCCCGCCCCGGCGAGGCGGCCGAGGCGGTGGAGGCGGGGGCCGAGGGGGTGGGGCTGATGCGCACCGAGTTCCTCTTCCTGGGGCGCGACGCGGCGCCGACGGAGGACGAGCAGGTGGCGGCGCTCACCGAGATGACGCGCGCCCTGGCCGGGCTCCCCCTCATCGTCCGCACCCTCGACATCGGCGGCGACAAGGCGGTGCCGTACCTCTCGATGCCCGCGGAGGACAACCCCTTCCTGGGGGTGCGGGGGATCCGCCTCTGCCTCCGCCGCCCCGAGCTCTTCGTCCCCCAGCTCCGCGCCATCTACCGCGCGTCGGTGACGGGGCCGCTCCTCATCATGTTCCCCATGGTCTCCACCCTCGAGGAGCTCCGCGAGGCGAAGGAGACGGCCGAGCGGGTGCGGCTCGAGGTGGGGGTGGCGCCAGTGCCGATCGGGATCATGGTGGAGGTCCCCTCGGCGGTGGTGATGGCGGAGGAGCTGGCGCGGGAGGTGGACTTCTTCTCGGTGGGGACCAACGACCTCACCCAGTACGTCCTGGCCATCGACCGGATGCACCCCGCCCTCGCCGCGCAGGTGGACGGGCTCCACCCGGCGGTGCTGCGGATGATCGACCTCACCGTGCGGGCGGCGGACGCGGCGGGGAAGTGGGTGGGCGTCTGCGGGGGGATCGCGGGCGACCCCGCGGGGGCGCTGGCGCTCACGGGGCTGGGCGTGCGCGAGCTGTCGATGAGCCTCCCCAGCATCCCCCCGGTGAAGGCCCTCCTCCGCGGCGTCACCCTCGCCCAGGCGCGCGCCTTCGCGAAGCGGGCGCTGGCCTGCGCCACGGCGGGCGAGGTGCGGGCGCTGCCGATGCCGTGAGACCGCCGGGCGGCTGAAGCCGCGGCGCCGCGGCAACAACGGCGCGAAGCCTCCCTTCGGAGGCTCCGGCGGCGGCCGCCAGGGGGCCCGTCGCGGCAGCCGCACGGGAGCCGCGGCCGCACGATCGTCCCCTCGACCGAACGCATTCCCAGGAGACGGATGGAAGACGCGCGCTACGCAGTGGTGACCGTGACGCCGAACCCGGCGATCGACTGGACGCTCACCGTCCCCGACTTCGCGGCGGGGGCGGTGAACCGGGTGGCGGAGCAGCGCTCGGCGGCGGCGGGGAAGGGGGTCAACGTGGCGGCGGCGCTGGCGGCGCACGGGCGCCGGGTGGCGGCGACGGGGTTCCTGGGGACGGAGAACGCCGCCCCCTTCGAGGCGCTCTTCGCGCGCGCCGGGATCGGCGACGGCTTCGTCCGCGTCCCCGGCGAGACGCGCGTCGGCGTCAAGATCGTCGACCCCGCGCGGGGGGAGACGACCGACGTCAACTTCCCCGGCCTGGCGCCCTCGGCGGACGACGTGGCGGCGCTCCGGGAGCGCGTCGCGGCGCTGGCGGCGGCGTGCCCGGGGGCGTGGTTCGTCCTGGCGGGGAGCCTTCCGCCGGGCGTCGATCCGGCGCTGTATCGCGAGCTGACCGGACGCCTGCGCGGCGCCGGCGCCCGCGTGGCGCTCGACACCAGCGGCGAGCCCCTCCGCCACGCCCTCGCCGCCCGGCCGCACCTGGTGAAGCCGAACGCCGACGAGCTGGCGGCCATCACCGGCCGCGCGCTGCCGGACGTGGACGCGGTCGCGGCGGCCGCGCGGGAGCTGGTGGCGGGGGGCGTGGAGCTGGCGGTGATCTCCATGGGCGCGCGGGGCGCCGTCTTCGTCCGCGCCGGCGAGGCGGTGCTCGCCCGCCCGCCGCGGGTGCCGGTGGGAAGCACGGTGGGCGCGGGCGACGCCATGGTGGCGGGGACGGTCGCCGCCCTCCTCGCCGGCCTCCCGCTCCCCGAGGTGGCACGGCTCGCCAGCGCCTTCTCGCTCGCCGCGCTCACCCGCGGCGCGCCCGGTCCGGCCACGCGCGCGGAGGTCGAGGCGGCGGCGGCGCGGATCGAGGTGGAGCCGCTGGCGGACCGTCTTCCCTGATCCCGTTCGCGATGGCCCGTGCGCCGCGCGTCTCCCTTCCACCCGAGCGACCTCGATGACCGACGCCCTCCCCTTCGCCTGCGACATGAGCGCCATCGCGCCCGGCGAGCGGCCGCTGCACCTGGCCGCCATCCGCGACGTCTTCGGCGCCGTGGAGGCCGTCGAGGAGCTCCCCGACGGCTACGCCTTCCGCCTCCCCGGCGACTCCGCCACGCTCGCGCGCGCCGCGGACTTCATCGACAAGGAGCGCCTCTGCTGCCCCTTCTTCGGCTTCGTCCTGAAGCTGGAGCCGGCGGGCGGCCCGCTCTGGCTCCACCTCACCGGCCGCGAGGGCGTCAAGCCCTTCATCCAGGCCGAGATCGGCGGCGCCCTCCCCGATCCGGTCGCGCAGGCGGCGGTCTTCCGCTGACGCGCGATCGACCGGCACGAAACGGCCCCGCGGCGAAGCTACGCCGCGGGGCCGTTCATCCATCGCCGCCGGTCCGTCGATTGCTCCGTCCGGCCGCGGGGGGGTTAGACTCCCCGCCCGAGTCCACCCCGACCCTCCGGCCGCAGGAAGCGATGGAACGCAGACGGATCGACGTCGCCCCGCCCAACGTCCCCGGCTTCCGCCCGGTGCCGTTCACGGGGGTCATCTACGTGATGGCCGAGGCCACCAAGCGCGGCTACGCGTACGGCCACCCGGAGTGGTGCAACCTGGGGCAGGGCCAGCCCGAGACCGGCCCCCTCCCCGGCGCGCCCCCCCGCCTGTGCGAGGTCGTCATCACCCCGGCCGACCAGGAGTACGCCCCCGTCGCCGGCATCCCCGAGCTCCGCGCCACCGTCGCCGCGCTCTACAACCACCTGTACCGGCAGGGGAAGGCGTCGCAGTACACCGCCGACAACGTCTGCATCTGCGGCGGCGGGCGGCTGGGGCTCACGCGGACCGTCGCGGCGCTGGGCGAGATCAACCTCGGCCACTTCCTCCCCGACTACACGGCGTACGAGGAGTTCCTCGACATCTTCAAGGCCTTCACCGCCATCCCCATCCTCCTGGAAGGCGCCGACGGCTACCGCTTCGACATGGGGCGGCTGGAGCGGGAGATCATGGGGCGCGGCCTCTCCGCGCTCCTCCTCTCCAACCCGTCGAACCCCAGCGGGCGCACCATCCGCGGGCTGGAGCTGGCGGGGTGGGTGGAGGCCGCGCGGCGGCTGGAGTGCACGCTGATCCTCGACGAGTTCTATTCGCACTACGCCTGGAGCGCCACGCCCGAGGAGGCCGGCCTCGTCTCGGCCGCCCGCTACGTCGACGACGTGGACGCCGACCCGGTGGTGATCCTCGACGGGCTCACCAAGAACTGGCGCTACCCCGGGTGGCGGACGACGTGGGTGGTGGGCCCGCGCACGGTGATCGACGCCGTCACCTCCTCCGGCTCCTTCCTCGACGGCGGCGGGAGCCGGCCCCTCCAGCGCGCCGCCATCCCCCTCCTCGACCCGGAGACGGTGCGCGCCGAGACCGCCGCCATCCGCGACGCCTTCCTCCGCAAGCGCCGCATCCTGGTCGACGGCCTGCGCGCGGCGGGGATGCGCCTCGACCTGGAGCCCGAGGGGACCTTCTACGTCTGGGCCGACCTGGCGGGGCTCCCGAAGGGGCTCGACGACGGGATGGACTTCTTCCGCGCCGCCCTCGACGAGAAGGTGATCTGCGTCCCCGGCGAGTTCTTCGACATCAACCCCGGAAAGCGCCGCTCCGGCCGCCCCTCCCGCTTCCGCACCTACGCCCGCTTCTCCTTCGGCCCCGAGGAGGCCGCGGTGGAGGAGGGCGTGCGGCGGATCGGGGAGATGGTGCGGCGGGCGCGGTGACGCGGTGGGGGTGGACGGGAGCGCGGCGCGACCGCGAGAATAGGAGCGCGGGTCTTTCCGCGCTTATCTTCCCTGGACCGTGAGGACGACGATGAAGTGTCCCGTGTGCCTGCAGCCCGACCTGGTGATGGCGGAGCGGCAGGGGATCGAGATCGACTACTGCCCGCAGTGCCGGGGCGTGTGGCTGGACCGCGGCGAGCTCGACAAGATCATCGAGCGCTCCGCCGTCCAGGCCCCCGCCGCCCCCCCGCCGCCGCAGCCCGGCTACGGACAGCAGCCCGGCCACGGCGAGCACGGCCGCCCCCGTTACGACGACGACTACCACGGCGGCTACGGCCACAAGAAGAAGCGCCGCGGCTTCCTGGGCGACATCTTCGACTTCGACTGAAGTCCTGAGTCCTGAGTCCTGAGTCCCGCGAGGACGTCTCCGCGGGTCATCCTGAGGCCCGGCCACACCGCAGTATCGTCGCGCTGAAGGTCGCAGGGCCGTAAGGATCTGGCCGAGGCATGCGCGTGGCGGGTCGCGGAAGCCCGCACGATTTCCGCGTCCGCGCCGGTCTTCGTCGAAGTCGGGCTTTTCCTGCCCGGCATCGTCGGGCGAAGGTGAGGCCGCGATCTCCGCGCGGGCTTCCGCGACCGGCATCCCGTGGCCGCGGTCAGATCCTCACGGCCCTGCCATCCTCCGGCGCGAAGGCGGGCTCCGCGTGGCCGGGCCTCAGGATGACAGCCCGTCCTGTCAACTCGGCACTGGGCACTTAGGACTTGGCACTCAGGACTCAGGACTCAGGACTTATCTACGCATGCGGCGGCCGCGGGAGACGTGCTC
>DATACF010000440.1:0-3015 GCA_036259235.1 Longimicrobium sp.
CCCCTCCCGCGCGCCGGGCGCCAGACGTTGTACCCCCAGAAACGCATGATTTACGTCAATATTGACGTGGACCGGGAGGCCCTGCATTGTTGTGCCAGCCATGGGACAACGGGTGCGCTTCCCGCGCGGTGGAACCACGCCGCACCCGCCCCTCGGGGGATCGTTTGGGGGCGAAGCGTGCCCCAGCCGGGCCGATGGCGCCCGCGCGGTGACGCCGCCCTCCCCCGTGTCCCTTCGACCTCGCCGGAGCCGAGAGACGCATGACCCGAGTGCTGCTGGTGGACCGTTCGGGGCGGGGGCACGCCCTCGCCGACCTCTTCGTCCGCACCGATCCGGAGGTGGAGGTCCTCTACGCCCCCGGGTGCCCGGCGGCGGACGGCCCGCGTATCCGCTCCTTCCCCGGCCTCACGATGGGCGACCTCGACGGGCTGGTGAAGCTCGCCGTGGACGAGCGGGTCGACTTCGCGCTCGTCTCCAGCGCCCCGGCGCTGGGGGCGGGGCTCGTCGACCGCTTCCGGGCGGCGGGGGTGGCGGCCATCGGGCCGGACGCGGCGGCGGCGCGGCTGGAGACGAGCAAGGCGTACACGAAGCGGCTCTGCGCCAAGCACGGCGTCCCCGTCGCCGACTTCCAGATCTTCGACGAGCTGGAGGCGGCGCGGGGGTACGTCCGCTCCGTGGGCTACCCCGTCGTGGTGAAGGCGGACGGGCTCTGCGCGGGGAACGGGACTTTCGTCTGCGACGACGCGGAGGGGGCGGTCGCGGCCGTCGACCGGCTGATGGTGGAGCGGCCGTGCGGCGAGGCGGGGGACGTGGTGGTGGTGGAGCGCCGGCTGTACGGGCGCGAGCTCTCGTTCTTCGTCCTCCTCGACGGCCGCGGCGGGTACGCCGTCCTCCCGATGGCGCTCGACTACCCGAAGTCGGACGACGGGAACACGGGGCTCACCTGCGGGGGGATGGGCGCCCTCTCGCCCCACCCGCTGGAGGAGCCCGCGCTGCTGGCGAAGATGGAGGCGCAGCTCCTCCGGCCGCTGCTGAAGGCGATCGCGGCGGAGGGGCTCGACTACACGGGCGTCCTCTACCTGGGGAGCATGCTGGTCGGCGATCAGCTCCACCTCCTGGAGATCAACGTCCGGATGGGCGACCCCGAGGCGGAGGCGGCCTTCCCCCGGATCGAGAGCGACTTCACGGCGCTCTGCCGCGCCATCGTCGACGGGACGCTGGGGGCGGCAAGGCCGCTGGAGCTGAACGCGCTCCACTTCTGCGCGGTGGTTGCGGCGCAGGGGCGGACGCGGCAGCGCTCCGGCGGGCGCAACAAGGGGTGGTACGCGGGGTGGCCGTACGGGCGCTACGGGAAGCACTACCCGGTGACCGGCGTCGAGCGGGTGGACCCGTCGAAGGCGCGGGTCTTCCTGGGCGAGGCGGCGGTGCTCCCCGACAGGGGCCTCGTGAGCGACGGGGCGCGCGTCCTCCACGTGGTGGGCCACGGCGCCAGCGCCGCCGACGCGGTGGAGAACGCGTACGACCAGCTGCGGCACATCGACTTCGAAGGCGTCCGCTTCCGCACCGACATCGGGCGGGTGATGCCGTGGGACGAGGCGGCGGAAGTCGGCGGCGCGGCGGCGGGGGCGGAGGGGTGACGCGCGCGGCGGCGGCCTCGCCCGCGGTCCCGGCGACCGCGCTCTTCCCCCGCGAGGCGGGAAAAGCGGCGTTCGTGCACGAGCGCTTCGCGGCCGAGGCGGCGGCGGAGCCGGGGCGGGTGGCGGTGGTGGACGGCGACGCGCGCGTCACCTACGGCGAGATGAACGCGCGCGCCAACCGGCTGGCGCGGCGCCTCCGGGCGCTGGGGGCGGGGCCCGAGCGGGTGGTGGCGCTCTTCCTGGAGCCCTCGGCGGCGGCGGTGACGGCGGTGATGGCGGCGCTCAAGGCCGGCGCGGCGTACGTCCCCCTCGACACCCGCCAGCCGGCCGAGCGCCTGGCCCACATCCTCGGCGCCGCCTCGCCCGCGGTGGCGGTGAGCACGGCCGCGCTGGCGTCGTCGCTCCCCTCCGGCCTTCCGACCGTCCTCCTCGACGCGGACGCCGGCCTCCTCGACTCGCTTTCCGGCGACGACCTCGACGAGGCGCCGGACGCGCTGAGCCCGGCGGTCCTCTTCTTCACCTCCGGCTCCACCGGCGTCCCCAAGGGGGTGCAGGCGACGCACGGCGGCGTGGCGGCGGCGTACCTGGCGTGGGAGGAGGCGTACGAGCTCCGGACGCGGGTGCGGGTGCACGCGCAGATCACGCACTGGGCGTTCGGCGTCTTCCACACCGACGTCTGGCGGGCGCTGGGGTCGGGCGGGCGGCTCGTCCTCAACCCGCTGGAGGTGGTGGGCGACCCGGCGCGGCTGGCCGAGACCTTCCGGCGCGAGGGGGTGCAGTACGCGGAGTTCGTCCCCGCGGCGCTCCGGCCGCTGGTGCGGTGGATGGCGGAGACGGGGGAGCGGCTGGACGATCTCCGTCTGCTGGTGGTCGGCTCGGACCGGTGGTACGTCCGCGAGCACCGCGAGGTGCTGGGGCTCCTGGGGCCGGAGACGCGCTTCGTCCACTCGTTCGGGCTCTCGGAGGTGGGCGACGCGGCGTGGTACGGCGGCGACACGGGCGGGCTGGACCCGCACCGGCTGGTGCCGATCGGGCGGGCGTTCCCCGGGGTGGGGCTGCACGTGGTGGACGACGAGATGCGGCCGGTGGGGGAGGACGAGGAGGGGGAGCTGTGGATCGGCGGGGCGGGGGTGTCGCGCGGCTACCTGGGCCGCCCGGGGCTCACCGCCGAGCGCTACCTCCCCGACC
The DNA here is from genome assembly GCA_036259235.1 of Longimicrobium sp. Lineage (GTDB taxonomy): Bacteria > Gemmatimonadota > Gemmatimonadetes > Longimicrobiales > Longimicrobiaceae > Longimicrobium. Next base: position 2,826 of record DATACF010000440.1, read on the forward strand.
CCTTCTCGCCCGAGCCGGGGGCGCGGCTCTACCGCACGGGCGACCGGGCGCGGCGGCTGCCGGGCGGCGACGTGGAGTTTCTGGGGCGCGCCGACCAGGTGGTGAAGGTGCGCGGCTTCCGCATCGAGCCCGGCGAGGTGGAGGCGGCGCTGGCGAAGCACCCCGGCGTGCGCGAGTGCGCGGCCGCCGC
>DATACF010000441.1:0-3213 GCA_036259235.1 Longimicrobium sp.
GGTCCCCGAGGAGACCGCGGCCGCCGTGGAGTCCGCCAGGGGCTTCGCGCCGTTGGAAACGGTAGTATCGTTTCCTACGGCGCCCGCAGCCCGGCCCGGAGCGCAGCGGAGGGACATGCCCAGATCCGCCGTTGCCGTTCGCGGTTCGAGAAAGCCCGCCGAACGCAGACCGGCCGCGCCCCGAGAAGAGCGCGGCCGGTCATCATCATCCGCCCCGGATCGAACCCGCGGAGTCAGCGCCTCACGAAGCCCGGTTGTAGACCAGCTTGTACGTGAGCGGCTGCGGCAGGCGCGGCGAGGTGATGGTGACGTTCATGGTCATCGTGGCCCCGTCGCCGCTGACCGAGTAGCGGTTGACGCGCTGGCCGTCCTCGGCCTTGAACGTCTGCTCCAGCACCCCGTTCTCCCACTCGGTGGAGACGTCGAGGACCTCGTTGTCCTCGCGGGTCCACTTGATCGGCGTCCCGTTGGCGGGCGTCGTGATCGCCGGGCGCTGGTCGAAGGTGAGCGTCACCTGCTGCTGGTTGAAGTCGGCCACGATGCGCTGGTACGGCTGGTTGGTGTTCCGCAGCCGCCCGCGGGCGATGGGCCGGGTGACGAAGTTCATCCGCGCCACGGCGGTGTTGATGGCCGTCTGGATGTTGTCGCTGGCCTGCGCGTTGAAGCGCCAGGTGCCCCGCAGCGTCCCCTGCTGCGCCTCCGCGGCGCCCGGGAGGGCGGCGGCCACGAGGAGGGCGAGCGCGAGGAGAAGGTTCCGTTGACGACGCATGGCTGAGCCTCCAAGATGCAGGGTGTGTGGGAAGCGCGAAACGGGCGGGCCGTGCTGCGACGGCGCTGGAGAAGCCTTCGGGCCGGGGAGACGGGAGCGCAATCTAAGCCGCCCCCGGGGCGGGCGGTAGGGGCGCGGGAAACCGTTTGTTCCTCCCCGTTTACCCCGCCCCCGCCCCGATGGTTTCGCCTGAAACCGCCGCGCGCCCCCCGGCGTAGAGCCCTCCGGCACCCGATCGCCCTTTCCGCCGGCCCGGCGCCCATCCGCCGCCGCCCGGCGCTCCCGCATTCCTCCCGACCCCGAGGGGCCCCATGTCCGAGCAGGCCCGCGCCACGCGCGTCCTCACCCAGATCGACCCGCGGAGCTGGGAGCACCCGGCCGACCGCGCCACCCTCAACGCCCTGCGCAAGATCCCCGGCTTCGACGAGGTCCTGCGCAAGGTCTTCGGCTTCCTCCAGGAGAAGCCCACCCGCCTGGCGCTCCTGGCCAGCTCGGTGCGCGTCTCGGAGACGCAGTACCCCCGCGTCCACACGCTGGCGCGCGAGGCCGCCGCGGTCCTCGACATCCCCGTCCCGCCGGTCTACGTCACGCAGAGCCCCATCTACAACGCCTACGCGTTCGGGATGGAGCAGCCCTTCGTGATCATCAACTCGGCGCTCGAGAACGCCTTCGACGACGACGAGCTCCGCTTCGTGCTGGCGCACGAGTTCGGGCACATCATGAGCGGGCACGTCCTCTACCTCACGATGATGCGCCTCCTGATGGCGCTGGCGCAGATGGGGTTCCCCATCGTGGGGCTGGCCGCGCGCGCGGTGCTGATGGCGCTGATGGAGTGGCACCGCAAGGCCGAGCTCTCGTGCGACCGCGCCGGGATCCTCGCCGTGCAGGACCCCGGGCCGGGGATGCGGACGATGCTCAAGTTCGCCGGCGGGAAGCCGGGGGGGACCAACCTGGAGGACTTCGTCCGCCAGGCCGAGGAGTACCGCACCACCGGCGACACCGCCGACCAGGTCTTCAAGGTCCTCAACCTCCTGGGCGCCACCCACCCCTTCCCGGTGCTCCGCGTGGCCGAGATGCGCGCCTGGTTCGAGAGCGGCGCCTACGAGCGGATCCTGGCGGGCGACTACAAGCGCCGCGGCGACACCGACCACCCGTACGCGGACGACGTCGACGCGGCGGCCCAGAGCTACGCGGAAGCTGCGAAGGAGACCTTCGGCGGCGCGCTCGACACCGCCGCCGACGCCGCGCGGCGCGTCGTCGACTCGTTCCGCTCGGGGTTCGGCCGCACCTGACGCGGGCCCGAAACGCGCTCCCGGAAAACAAAACCCTTGCTTGTGGGCTGATGCGAGATAATATCTAGCGTCAGCTCACTCTTTACAAATGGCGAGGGAGCCCCCGGAACCGGGCAGATGCCAGGCAGGATCTGGATTTTGCCGGATTGTGGAACCGGGTTTGCATGGTGTGCGCACGGCGCGGACCGAGCCGCGCCCCGCACGAGACACCGCCCACGGGAGAGCAGACCATGAACAAGTCGGAGTTCACCGACCGGGTAGCCGAGAAGGCCGGCCTCACCAGATCCGCGGCGGCGCGCGTGATCGACGCGATCTTCGACACCGCGTCGGGCGCGATCTCCGAGGCGGTGCACGCCGCCGGGGCGCTGTCGATCCCGGGCTTCGGCAAGTTCACCAAGCGCACCCGCGCGGCGCGCTCGGGCCGCAACCCGCGCACGGGGACGGAGATCCAGATCCCCGAGCGGACCACGGTCGGCTTCACCGCGGGGCGGGGCCTGAAGGAGCAGCGCAGCACCTCGCGCCGCAAGGCGGCGGCGACGGGCGCGGCGGTCGGCGCGGCGGTGGGCGCGGCGGCGGCGGGCGCGGCATCGGGCGGGGCGCGCGCCCGGCGCGGGGCGTCGGAGACGTCGGGCGGCGGGAGCAAGAGCTCGGGCGGTTCGCGCGGCGGGAGCAGCGGCGGCGGCGGGTCTCGGTCGGGCGGCGCCAAGAGCGGCGGCGGGAGCAAGAGCTCGGGCGGCTCGTCGGCCCGCGCCTCGTCGTCGCGCGGCGGGGCGAGCGACACCGGCACGCGCTCGTCGGGCGGGGCGTCCTCGCGGAGCGGCGGCGGCTCGTCGGGCGGCGCCAAGAGCGCCTCGTCCGGCTCCAAGAGCGGCGGCGCGTCGAAGAGCGCCGGCTCCAAGAGCGGCGGCGCGTCGAAGAGCGCCGGGGCGAAAAGCGGCGGGTCGCGCTCGGGGGCCAGCGACACGGCCTCGCGCGGGGCTGCGTCGCGGAGCGGCGGCTCGTCGGGCTCGAAGAGCGGGGGCTCGTCCTCCGGCGCCAAGAGCGGCGGGTCGAAGAGCGGCGGCTCCAAGAGCGGCGGCGCGTCGTCCGGCCGGTCGAAGAAGTAAGGGCGGCGCGGCACGCCGCGCCGGCTCTACGCGGGGCCGCGCCCAT
>DATACF010000442.1:0-16132 GCA_036259235.1 Longimicrobium sp.
GTTGACCCGAATGTGATTACGGCTGCGCAGCCATTATCGAGCGCTCTTCGCTGCAGGGAGTCATCCGACGCTGGGGCCAGGATCACGATCCCGAGATCGGGGAAGGACTCCCGTAGTTCGGTGGCCATCGCTATGCCCGCCCCGCGCACCCCCACCCATCGCCCCCACAAGTCCAGCGCACTCACGCACTCACGCACTTCGGTCAATCCGCCGCCACCGCCTCCTCTGCCACCACCGGCGCTTCGATGGGCACCGGCTTCCGCGCCCCGTCCTTGAGCGCCGCGTGCGCCGCCGCCAGCCGGGCGATGGGGACGCGGTACGGCGAGCACGAGACGTAGTCGAGCCCCACGCGGTGGAAGAAGGCGATGGAGCGGGGGTCGCCGCCGTGCTCGCCGCAGACGCCCAGCTTGAGCCCCGGCTGCACCTCGCGCCCCAGCCGGCTCGCCATCTCCACCAGCACCCCCACCCCCTCCACGTCCAGCGTCTGGAACGGGTCGTCGGGGAGGACCCCCGACTCCACGTACGCCGGGAGGAAGCGCCCCGCGTCGTCGCGCGAGAGGCCGAAGGTGGTCTGCGTCAGGTCGTTGGTCCCGAACGAGAAGAACTGCGCGGCCTCCGCGATCTTCCCCGCCGTCACCGCCGCGCGGGGGAGCTCGATCATCGTCCCCACCATGTAGTCGACCCGCAGGTCGTTGACCTCGAAGATCTCCTCGGCCACGTCGTCGACGATCTTCCGCTGCCGCTTCAGCTCCTCGACCGTCCCCACCAGCGGCACCATGATCTCGGGGCAGACGGTGACCCCTTCGCGGGCGACGTTCACCGCCGCCTCGAAGATGGCCTGCGCCTGCATCCAGGTGATGTCGGGGAAGGTGATCCCCAGGCGGCACCCGCGGTGCCCCAGCATGGGGTTCGACTCGGTGTGCTGCTCGACGCGCATCCGCAGCCGCACGGGGTCGATCCCCAGCTTGCGGGCGAGGTCCTTGACCTCGGCGGCGCCGTGCGGGAGGAACTCGTGGAGGGGCGGGTCGAGGAGGCGGATCGTCACCGGGAGCCCGTCCATCGCCCGGAAGATCCCCTCGAAGTCCGCGCGCTGCATCGGCAGCAGGCGCGCCAGCGCCAGCGCGCGCCCCATCCCGTTCTCGGCCAGGATCATCTCGCGGACCGCGTCGATCCGGTCGCCCTCGAAGAACATGTGCTCGGTGCGGCAGAGCCCGATCCCCTCCGCCCCGAAGCGGCGCGCCACCGCCGAGTCGTGGGGCGTGTCGGCGTTGGTCCGCACCCGCATCGTCCGGAAGCCGTCGGCCCACTCCATCAGCCGCCGGAAGGGCTCGGTGAGCTCGGGCTCGGCGGTGGGGACCTTCCCCAGGATCACCCGCCCCGTGCTCCCGTCCAGCGTGATCCAGTCGCCCTCGTGGACGGTGACGCCGTTCACGGTGAAGCGGCGGTAGGCGGCGTCGATCTCGATGTCGCCCGCGCCGGCCACGCAGCACTTCCCCATCCCCCGCGCCACCACGGCGGCGTGGCTCGTCATCCCCCCGCGGCAGGTGAGGATCCCCTGCGCCACCACCATCCCGTGGAAGTCCTCGGGCGAGGTCTCGCGGCGGACGAGGATGACCGGCTCGTCGGCCCCGCGCGCCGCCGCCTCGTCCGGGTTGAAGACCACCCTCCCCGACGCCGCCCCCGGACTGGCGGGGAGCGCCGTGGTGAGGACCTGGACGTCGGCCTTCGGGTCGATGGTGGGGTGGAGGAGCTGGTCGAGCTGCTCGGGCTTCACGCGCAGCACCGCCTCCTCTACCGAGATCAGCCCCTCGTCGACCATCTCCACCGCGATGCGGACGGCCGCGCGGCCGGTGCGCTTGGCGCTCCGGGTCTGGAGGAGGAAGAGGCGGCCGCGCTCGACGGTGAACTCCAGGTCCTGCGCGTCGCGGTAGTGCGACTCCAGCTTCTTCTGCGCCTCCAGGAGCTCGGCGTAGGCGCCGGGGAGGTGGCGCCCCATCGCCTCGATCGGGAGCGGGTCGCGGATCCCCGCCACGACGTCCTCGCCCTGCGCGTTGACCAGGAACTCGCCGTAGAAGACGCGCTCGCCGGTCGACGGGTCGCGGGTGAAGCAGACGCCCGTCCCCGAGTCGTCGCCCATGTTCCCGAAGACCATCGAGCAGACGCTCACCGCCGTCCCCAGGTCGTCGGGGATGGCGTTGACGCGGCGGTAGGCCTTCGCGCGCGGCGTCTCCCACGAGTTGAAGACGGCGTGGATGGCCCCCCAGAGCTGGTCGCGGGGGTTCTCGGGGAAGGGCTCGCCGGTGCGGGCCTGCACCAGCGCCTTGAACTCGGCGGTGAGCGCCTTCAGCTCGTCGGCGGGGAGGTCGGTGTCGTTCTTCACCCCCCGGGCGCGCTTCCGCTCCTCGAGGAGCCGCTCGAACTCGTCGGCGTGGACGCCCAGGACGACGTCGCCGTACATCTGCACGAAGCGCCGGTAGCTGTCGAAAGCGAAGCGCGCGTCGCCGCTCTGCGCGGCCAGGGCGGCGGCGGTCTCGTCGTTGAGCCCCAGGTTGAGGATGGTGTCCATCATCCCCGGCATGGAGATGGCGGCGCCGGAGCGGACGGAGACGAGGAGCGGGTGCGGCCCCGCGCCGAAGGTCTTCTCGGTGGCCGCCTCCAGCCGCTCCAGCGCGGCGGCGACCTGGGCGTCGAGCCCCTCGGGGTAGCGGCCGCCCCTGAGGTAGAGCCGGCAGACCTCGGTGGTGATGGTGAACCCCGGGGGGACGGGGACGCCGATCCGCGCCATCTCGGCGAGGCCGGCGCCCTTCCCGCCGAGCAGCTCCTTCATCTCCCTGCTTCCTTCGGTCTGCCCCGCGCCGAAGAAATAGACGTAGCGGTCGGCCATGGTCCGGTGTGGTCTTTTGACGGTCGTGGCGGAGGATTGCGCGCGAGTCGGACGGGGTGCGTCCGCGCCGCCGGAGTGGGCAAAAATGGAGCCGGAGGGGTGTCCAGGGAGGAGGGACGACGAGGACGACGGGCCTCCGCGCGGGGGCCCTCACCCGGCGGCCTTAGAGCCGCCACCCCCTCCCACAGGTGGGAGAGGGGGACTTTGCGGTCCGCGCATTCGGCCGCCCTCCGCGCAAACCAATGTAGCCGCGCGATTCATCGCGCCCGCGGAACTTCGCTCGCGCCGTCGCCCGTGGGACCGCGCGATCGGGCGGCTCGCCGCGTCACCCGCCCGCCTCGCGCGCGAACGGGCGCAGCACGGCGTCCACGTCCGCCCGCACCCAGGCGCCCGCGTCGCCCTCGCGGAAGAGGGCCCACATCAGGAGCGCGCCGTTGAGCGCGGTCTGCACCGCGCGGGCGAGGGCGGCGGTGTCGGTGGGAGCGAGCTCGCCCGCGTCGGCTGCGGCGTCGAGGAGGCCGCGGATCCCCTCGCGCGCGGCGCGGGCCTGGGCCAGGGCGGCGGCGTGGAAGTCGGGGTCGGTGAGGTCGATCTGGAGGAAGGCGAGATGGTTCGCCAGCTCCTCCGGCGCGCGCGCCATTCCCGCCGTCGCCTCGGCGTAGGCGCGGAGCGCGGCCAGCGGCGACGGATTCGTCCGGCGCGCCACCTCGATCTCGGCCGGCGTCTCCTCCGCGCCGCGGCGGGCGAGCGCGAGGAGGAGGCCGCGCTTGGAGCCGAAGCGCTGCACCAGCGTCGCGGGCGCGAGGCCCGCCTCCGCGGCGACGCCCGCCAGCGTCAGCCGGTGCGGCCCCAGGCGCCCCACGGCGCGGGCGGCGGCGGCCAGTACGTCGGCGTCGGAGGCGGTGCGCGGGCGGGGAGACATGAGTTCCCTTGTTTGTAAACGATCATTCATTTACTATCTGGCGACGTAAGCTATTTCCGGGGTGGGCGCCGCCGCCAGCCCCGTCTATCTTCTCGGGTCTCGGGACCGACCTTCTCCAGGAGGGGGATACTCATGAGCCAGACGCTCCAGGGCCGCGTAGCGGTCGTCACCGGCGCCAGCCGCGGGGCGGGGCGCGCCATCGCCGCCGCGCTGGGCGAGGCCGGCGCCACCGTCTACCTCACCGGCCGCAGCGCGCGCGGCGACGCCACGACGGACGGGGTCCCCGGCACCGTCGACGACGCGGCGGAGGAGGTGACGGCGCGCGGCGGGCGCGGCGTGGCGGTGCGGGTGGACCACGCCGTCGACGCGGAGGTGGCGGCGCTCTTCGACCGCGTGCGGCGCGACGAGGGGCGGCTGGACCTGCTGGTGAACAACGTGTGGGGCGGCTACGAGAAGGCGACGGAGGGCCCGTCCGCGAAGCCGTTCTGGACGCTGGACCCGGCGGACGCGTGGCGGGGGATGTTCGAGGCCGGCGTGCGCGCCCACCTGGTCGCCAGCAAGCACGCGGTGCCGCCGATGCTCCCGCGCCGCGCCGGGCTCATCGTCAACACCGTGGCGTGGGCGTTCGGCGACTACATCGGCAGCGTGGCGTACGACACGGCGAAGGCGGCCATCATCCGGATGGCGTTCGGGATGGCGCGGGAGCTGGAGCCGTTCGGGATCGCCGCCGTGGCGCTGGCGCCGGGGTTCATGCGCACCGAGCGGGTGATGGCGGCGCACGCGAAACACCCGTTCGACCTCTCGGAGACGGAGTCGCCCGAATACCTGGGGCGTGCCGTCGTCGCCCTCGCGTCCGATCCGGCCGTGATCGCGAAGACCGGGCAGAACCTCACCGCGGGCGAGCTGGCGCGCGAGTACGGCTTCACCGACGTCGACGGGACGCAGCCGCCGCCGTTCCGGATGCCGGAGGGGTGGCTGAAGGAGTTCCAGGCAGGGCTGGTGCGGGCGGTGGAGGGGGAGACGGTGAGTGCGTGAGTGCTAGCCGGTCCTTGGCTACAGCTCCAGCTCCCACGTCTGCCCCACGAGGTCGTGGCCGAAGGAGTGGTGCGGCTTCTCCTCCACCAGCCGGAACCCCGCCGCCTCGTAGATCCGCCGCGCCGAGACGAGGACGTCGTTGGTCCACAGCGTCATCCTGCGATACCCCACCCGGCGGGCGAAACGGACGCACTCGTCCACCAGCCGGGCGCCGAGGCCCAGGCCGCGGGCGCGGGGCTCGACGAGCAAGAGCCGGAGCTGCGCCACCTCGTCGGTGTCGCGCACCAGGAAGACGGAGCCGGCGGGCTCGCCGCCGACCTCGGCGATCCAGCACCGCTCGCGCTTCGGGTCGAGGCGCTGGACGAAGTGGGCGACGATCTCGGCCACCAGCGCCTCGAAGCGCTCGTCCCACCCGTACTCCTCGGCGTAGAGCGCGCCGTGGCGCTGCACCACCCACCCCAGGTCGCCCGGCCGGGGCGGCCGCAGGACGTACGGCTCCTTCCGCTCGGGCGCCGGTCCCAGGATCTCCTCGACCACCGCCATCACCAGCCGCGCCTGCCCGGGGGCGGGGAGGCGCTCCAGCAGCGCGCCGACCTGCGTCGCGTGGCGGCGTCGGGCGCGCGCAAGGCGGCGCGCCCCGCGTCCGTCCCGATCCTCGTCCCCGTGGCGGAACGCTCTACGTCAGCAGTGCCCGTTCGCGGGTACATGAGGCATCGCGGCCCGCTCAGGTCCCGTCGCCGGTCGGGGTGCAGACGATCCTGCTCACGCAGTCGCACGAGAGACCGCAGGTAGGGTCGTTGTTGGTGTAGACCGTGTCCAGGCAGATGCAGCTGAAGCGGCACGTATCCACCGGGGAAGCCTCGTGCCCCAGCACCGTGCCACGCCCCGCCGCCGTCTTCTCCAGCTCGAACGTCTCCACCCGCAGCTCGTCCAGCTTCAGCCCCAGCTTCTTCATGGTCTCGCTCCTGTTGGGGAGATCTGCGACTGGATGGCGCAATCAGCGCGCGCGGGGGACGATGCGAAAGCCGTACCGTCTGGAGGAGGCGAGAGCGGGTGCATGGATGATCGCTGGGGACGGGATTCTCCTCGGATCGGACGATCTCGCGCGGCGGCTAAGTGGGTGCTCAAGAGTTCTGTCGACTTACAAGTCCTGAGTCCTGAGTCCTGAGTCCTGAACTGCACAGAAGACATCGATCCGACAATTCAGGACTTGGGACTCAGGACTACTCACTCAGGCCATGCACGACTCCTGCTCGAGCTCGGCGGGCTCGGGGGCGAGCGCGGCGGGCTCGTAGGTGAAGTGGACGCGCCAGCCGGGGCCCTCGTCGGCGGCGCGGCGCCAGACCCAGCAGTAGCGCACCTCGGCGTCGCGGCGGGCGCGGTCGAGGGTGATCAGCAGCTCGGTGGCGGTGCGCTCGCACCCGGTGTGGCCGGCCAGGATCCTCCGAAGCCCCTCGGCGTCGCCGTCCAGGACCTCGCGGCCGAGGAAGAGTGACTGTTGCATGGGCGTGCTCCTCCTTCTCGTTCGGGGCTCAAGAGGCTCGATCGGCGGATGCGCGGCGCAGCTCGCGCTCGACGAGCGCCTTCAGCCGCTCCAGCGCCTCCTCGTACGTGAGGTGCGGGACGTGGTCGAAGTCCGAGCGCTCCAGGTGGACGATCATGAACTTCGCCCACCGGCGGATGTGCTCGCGCCGCTCGCGCTCGTCGGCGGCGAGGCCGGCGGGCGCGGGAGGGACGCTCGTGTCTTGCGGGACGCGGATGCGGACGGAGGCGGCCGCGGGGCGCCGCGCCCGGTCCGGAGACGGGACGCGGCCGCTGGGGAGGTGCTTCATCTTCACCACCTTCCTTTGCTGCCTGCGGGGTTAGCTGACGGGTTCGGAGCAAGGAATCTCCGTCCGGGCCCGGCCCGGATTCACCCCTGGACGGCGTCGCCGCCGCCCGCGTGGTTCCCCCGCCGCGCGGCTCCCCGCAGGGTCCGCGCGCTCGGCTGTGATGGACTTCCCGGACCACCCGGCGGCGGCCCGGCCTGCACTCCCAACCTTGCCCTAAACGGATGCCGCGTCAACCGCCCGCGCCCAACCGGACACTATCGCAAGTCACTGCCGCGCCTCGCTTTGACACCGGCGCGACACTCCGCCTATCCCGCCGTTACGCCCGGTTTCACGAAGAAGGCCGCCCCCCATCCCGGAGGCGGCCCCGCAGTCCGCGCAGGCGGACTTCGTGCCTTTCCAGCCGCGGTTTCAACCGCCTGGGCAGATGGACGCCGCGCGCGCGAAACCCGTCGCCCACGAAAATCGCCGTCCGCCTCGCCCTCGCCGCGCGACGCCGCCGACTGCGCGCGCGACCGGCATCGGCGGCGCGATGAATCGCGCATCTACGTTGTTTTGTGCGATCGAGGGTCTTCCGCTCGATCCACCGATTCCAGCAGGGCGACGGGGAAGTGCGCGAAGACGTCCGTCAGCGCCGCCGATCCGCCGCCCGCGTCCAGCTCCGCGCCGCTGAACACGTCCCGGTACCGCCCGGCGGGGAGCTCCAGCGTCGTCTCGGCCCAGAGCGACGCGTCCGGCAGCGCGAAGTCGCGCTCGCGCGTGAGCGCCGCCACCAGCCGCGGCACCACCGCGACCGCCGTCCGCCCCCCGCCCCGCCGCGCGAACGCCACCACGTGCGCCGCGCGCGCGCCCGAGGCCGCCAGCGGGAGGTACTCGCCGCCGCCGAACGCCTCGGCCAGCCGCTCGCGCAGAGCCAGCGCGGCGTGCGACACGTACAGCTTGATCCGCCCGTCCTCCCACCCCTCCACCAGCTCCCGGCAGAGCCCCGCCCGGTCGCCCGCCGTCATCCGCTCCTTCAGATCCGCCAGGAGCCGGCGGCGGACGTCGTAGTCCACCGGCCGCCGGTTGTCGGGGTCGACCAGCGAGAAGTCCCAGATCTCCTGCCCCTGGTAGACGTCCGGCACCCCCGGCGACGCCAGCTTGAGGAGCGTCTGCGCCAGCGCGTTCACCATCCCCAGCCGCGCCACCACCGCCTGGAAGGGGAGGAAGTCGTCGAGGAACGCGTTGCTCCCGTCGCGCGAGAGGATCGCGGCCACGAAGTCCTTCAGCCCCTGGTCGTAGACCTCGTTCGGCTCGATCCAGCTGGTGTGGACCTTGGCCTCGCGCGTGGCCTTGTCCATGTACTGCTGCACCCGCCCCACGAAGTCCTGGTGCGCCTGGTCCTCGGCCCCGCCCAGCGGCCACGCCCCCACCAGCGTCTGGTACAGCAGGTACTCGTCGTTCCCGTCCGGCACCGGGAGCCCGTCCTCCTGCGCCTTCTTCGCCGCGTTCAGCTGCGCCCACGCCGTCACCCGCGCCTCCCACGCGTCGGGGAGCTCCGAGAGGACGTCGATCCGGGCGCGCACGTCCTCGCTCCGCTTGGTGTCGTGGGTCGAGGTGGCGCTCATGGCGTGCGGCCACCGCTCCGCCCGCTCCAGGTTGAAGGCGTGGAACTCGTCGGCGGAGACCCCGAAGCGGTCGGGCTCGCCGCCCACCTCGTTGAGCGAGATCAGCCGGTTGAAGACGTAGAAGGCCGTGTCCTCCACCCCCTTCGCGGTGACGGGCCCGGTGAGCTGCTGGAACTTCATCACGAAGCGCGCGTGCTCCTCCCGCGCCTCCGCGTCCAGGTTCTCGGGCCAGGCCAGGAGGAGGACCGACTGCACGTAGTCGAAGATCGACCCGCTCACCCCCGGGTTGCGGCGCTTGGCGCGGCGCACCGCCTGGCGGACGTAGTCCCGGTCGCGCTCCGACACCTCGCCGGTGTGGGCGTCGATGTAGGTGCGGTAGACGGGGAAGCACGCCACCACCTCGCGGAGCGCGTCGCGGAGCGCCCCCCAGGTGAAGTCGCGCGAGCAGCGGTTCCGGTCGGAGATCCGCGACAGGAGCGTCGTGAGCACCGTCAGCTCGCTCACCAGCGCGTGCCGGAGGATCAGCTCCTTCTTCTCGTAGACGATGTCGTCGAAGGGGTCGCGGAAGCGTGCGAAGCGGCGGTAGATCCCCTCCATCCGCGCCTCGTTCGCGGCGTCGACGAAGAGCCCGTTGACCCGGTTCAGGAACTCGTATCCCACCGTCCCCGCCACCGGCCAGTCCTCGGGGAGCGGCTCGTCGCCGGTGAGGATCTTCTCGACCAGGACGTAGAAGCGCTCGCGCGCGCCGGCGCCCACCGTCTCGGCCTGGAGCTCGCGGAGGTAGTCGCGCGGGTGGAAGAGCCCGTCCGGGTGGTCGATCCTCAACCCCGTGACGACGCCCTCGCGGACCAGCCGGAGGACGAGCCGGTGCACGTGCGCGAAGACCTGGGGGAGCTCGACGCGGATCCCCGCCAGGTCGTTGACGTCGAAGAAGCGCCGGTAGTTGATCTCCTCCGCCGCCACCCGCCAGAACGCCAGCCGGTACGACTGCTCGTCGAGGAGCGCGTCGAGCCGGTCGAAGGAGCGCGCCTCGCCGGGGCTGCCGTTGAAGACCTCCACGGCCTTGTCGATGGCGAACGCCACGTCGCTCGACAGGTCGTAGAGCCCCGAGAGGCGCCGCTGCGTCACCACCCGCTCGCGGCGCCGCTCGGAGACGCTCTGGGGATCGGTGCTCCGGCGCGCGGGGAGGCGCTCCAGCGCCACCGCGATGCTCTCCAGCTCCATCCGGTCGGGGTGCTCCTCGTCGAGGACCCCGTCGAGCCCCGCCAGCGCCTCGCGGAGGACCGCCGCGGTGGAGGCCGGCGCGGCGGGGAAGCGGTTCTCGAAGTACTCCACGCGGAAGCGGCCGTCCTGGTAGACCAGCTTCAGCTCGCCCCGCTCCAGCACCTGGCCGTACTGGTCGCCCAGGATCGGCAACAGCACCTTCCCCTCCAGCTTGGGCTCGCGGGGGTGCCAGTCGATGTCGAAGAAGCGCGCGTACGGCGAGCCGGGGCCGTTCTCCAGGACGTCCCACCACCAGGGGTTCCCCCACCCGCCGATCCCCATGTGGTTGGGGACGATGTCGAGGAGGTGGCCCAGACCGTGCTCTCGGAGCCGCGCCGCCAGCCGCGCGTGACCGTCCTCGGTGCCGACCTCGGGGTTGAGCGCGTTGTGGTCGTAGATGTCGTAGCCGTGCAGGCTCCCCGGCCGCGCCCGCAGGTACGGCGAGGCGTAGAGGTCCGAGATCCCCAGCGCCTGCAGGTAGGGGACGACCTCGGCCGCGTCGGCGAAGGTGAAGGTGTGGTTGAGCTGGAGCCGGTAGGTGGCCCGCGGCACGCGGGCCGCGCTTGCCGCCGCCGCGCCCCGCTCCGTATCGTCCGTCGCTCGCACGTGCGATTTTCCGTCCTTCGGGGGAACACGAGAAACGCCCGCGCGTCCGGCGCGGGCGGCGGCGTGCTGGGCAAGAAGCGGGCGAGGGGCGCGGCAGGCGGCCCCCGCGCACGAACCATCCACCGGCGCGCCTTCCGGCGAGGGAGCGCGCGCCTCCAGGGCCGGATCGGACCACGGACAGCATGGAACCCGGATACTCGAAGAAGACCCCCCCGCACGTCCCCGGCTTCCTGGAATCGGCCGCCAGCGCGTGGCCGGGGAAGCCGTACCCGCTGGGCGCCACCTGGGACGGCGAGGGGACCAACTTCGCCATCTACTCGGAGCTGGCGTGGGAGGTGGAGCTGTGCGTCTACGCCTCCCCCCGCGACGCCGTCCCCCTGCGCACCTACCGCCTCCGCGAGCGGACGGCCTTCGTCTGGCACGGCTACGTCCCCGGGCTGGGGCCGGGGACCTTCTACGGCTACAAGATCAACGGCCCCTACGACCCCGGCCGGGGCCACCGCTGCAACCCCTTCAAGCTCCTCGTCGACCCCTACGCCCGCGCCCTCGCCGGCCCCGTCGACTGGACGGCGCGCGAGCGGGGCGAGGGGATGCCCTTCGGCTACATCCTCGAGCAGCCGGGCGAGGACTGGGTCCTCGACGACGACGCCGACGACGGCGCCGTCCCCAAGGGCGTCGTCGTCGACAACGCCTTCGACTGGCAGGGCGACGAGCCGCCGCTGATCCCCTGGCACGAGACGGTGATCTACGAGGCGCACGTCAAGGGGCTCACCATGCTCCACCCGGAGGTCCCCGAGGAGATCCGCGGGACCTACGCGGCGGTGTCGCACCCGGCCATCGTGGAATACCTCCAGGGGCTGGGGGTCACCGCCATCGAGCTCCTCCCCGTGCACGAGCTGGTCGACGACTACTTCCTCTGGCAGAAGGGGCTGCGGAACTACTGGGGATACAGCACCCTCAACTTCTTCGCCCCGGACGGCCGCTACGCCTCGGTGCGCGACTACGGCGACCAGGTCCGCGAGTTCAAGGAGATGGTCCGCCGCCTCCACCAGGCGGGGATGGAGGTGATCCTCGACGTGGTCTACAACCACACCGCCGAGGGGAACCACCTGGGGCCGACGCTCTCGTTCAAGGGGATCGACAACCCCACCTACTACCGCCGCATCCCCGGCAACCCGCGGTTCTACATGGACTACACGGGGACGGGGAACTCGCTGAACATGGTCCACCCCCAGACGCTCCAGCTGGTGATGGACAGCTTACGCTACTGGGTGCAGGAGATGCACGTCGACGGCTTCCGCTTCGACCTGGCGGCCACCCTGGCGCGCGAGCTCCACGAGGTCGACCGGCTGTCGTCGTTCTTCGACGTCATCCACCAGGACCCGGTGATCTCGCGCGTCAAGGTGATCGCCGAGCCGTGGGACCTGGGCGACGGCGGCTACCAGGTGGGGAACTTCCCCGTCCTCTGGGCCGAGTGGAACGGGAAGTACCGCGACACCGTGCGCGCCTACTGGCGGGGCGACCCCGGGACGCTGGGCGAGCTGGGGTACCGCCTCACCGGGAGCAGCGACCTCTACGAGAGCGACGGGCGGCGCCCGCACGCCTCCATCAACTTCATCACCGCGCACGACGGCTTCACGCTGGCCGACATGGTCTCCTACAACCACAAGCACAACGAGGCCAACGGCGAGGGGAACCGCGACGGGCACGACCACAACCTCTCGTACAACTTCGGCGTCGAGGGCCCCACCGACCGCGTCGACATCCTCCGCCAGCGCGAGCGGCAGCGGCGCAACTTCATCGCCACCCTCCTCCTGTCGCAGGGGGTGCCCATGATTTGCGGGGGCGACGAGATCGGGCGGACGCAGCGGGGGAACAACAACGCCTACTGCCAGGACAACGAGCTCTCCTGGACGCACTGGGAGCTCTCCGACGGCGACCGGTGCCTCCTCGAGTTCACCCGGCGGGTGGCGCGGCTGCGCAAGGAGCACCCCACCTTCCGGCGCCGCAAGTTCTTCCGCGGCCGCGAGATCCGCGGCTCGGAGGTGAAGGACGTGGCGTGGATCCGCCCCGACGGCAAGGAGATGACCGACCTGGAGTGGAACTCGGGGTTCATCCGCTGCTTCGGGATGGCGCTGGGCGGCGACGCCATGGAGGAGTGGGACGAGTACGGCCGCCAGGTGACGGACGACGACTTCCTCCTCCTCTTCAACGCCGACGGGGCGCATATCGACTTCACCCTCCCGGACTTCGGACGGGGGAAGGGGTGGGCGGTGGAGCTGGACACCAACGAGCCGGAGCTCCCGGAAGGCGAGCGGCGCTTCCGGGACGGCGAGACGATCACGCTGGAGGGACGTTCGATGGTGGTGCTGCGGGCGCACGCGGAGGGGCGGTGAGCGAATCGAGGTGGAGCCTTCCGTTCGGCGCGAGCGTGGAGGACGGGGGCGTGCGCTTCCGGGTGTGGGCGCCCGGGCACGAGACGGTGGACGTGGTGGTCTACGGCCCCGACGCGGAGGCGGTCCACCCGCTCGCGCCGGAGCCGGATTCGGACCCCGAGGGGTGGTTCTCCGGCTTCGTCGCGGGGCTCGGCGCGGGGGCGCGCTACAGGTACCGGCTCGACGGCGGCGACACCTTCCCCGACCCCGCCTCGCGCTCCCAGCCCGACGGGGTGCACGAGCCCTCCGAGGCCGTCGACCCCTCCGCCTTCCGCTGGACGGACGAGGGGTGGCGGGGACGGCCGCTGGAGGAGATGGTGATCTACGAGCTCCACGTCGGCACCGTCACCGGCGCGGGGACCTTCGACGCGCTGGTGGAGCGGCTGGACGAGATCGCGGCCCTCGGCGTGACGGCGATCGAGCCGATGCCGGTCGCCGCCTTCCCCGGAGAGCGGAACTGGGGGTACGACGGGGTGGGGCTCTACGCCCCCGCGGCGCCGTACGGGGGGCCCGAGGGGTTGCGGCGGCTGGTGGACGCGGCGCACGCGCGGGGGCTGGCCGTGGTCCTCGACGTGGTCTACAACCACCTGGGGCCCGAGGGGAACTACCTCCCCGCCTTCACCGGCGGCCGCTACTTCACCGACCGGCACTGCACGCCGTGGGGCGACGCGGTCAACTACGACGGCCCGGGGAGCGCGGCGGTCCGCGACTTCGTCATCGGGAACGCGCTCCACTGGGCGCACGAGTACCACGTCGACGGCCTCCGCCTCGACGCCACGCACGCCATCCTCGACGACTCGCCCGTCCACGTCCTCACCGAGATGGAGACGCGGCTCCGCGCCTCGCTCCCGGCCGACCGCCATTTCGTCTTCGTCGCCGAGGACGAGGGGAACGAGCGGCACCTGATCACGCCGTCGTCCGAGGGCGGGCTGGGGATCGACGCGGTGTGGGCCGACGACTTCCACCACCAGCTCCGCCGCCACGTCGCGGGCGACCACGAGGCGTACTTCGCCGACTTCACGGGGTCGACGGAGGACCTGGCCACGACGCTCCGCAAGGGGTGGTTCTACGAGGGGCAGCCGTCGAGGAACCGCGGCCAGCCGCGGGGGACGGAGGCCGGCGACCTCCCGCCGCCGTCGTTCGTGCACTGCATCCAGAACCACGACCAGGTGGGGAACCGCGCGCTGGGCGACCGGCTGACGGAGTCCGTGCCGCTCCCGGTCTACCGGGCGGCGTCGGCGCTCCTCCTCCTCTCGCCGTACACGCCGCTCCTCTGGATGGGGCAGGAGTGGGCGGCCTCGTCGCCCTTCCTCTACTTCACCGACCACCCGGAGGCGCTGGGGAGGCGGGTGACCGAGGGGCGGCGGAAGGAGTTCGGGAAGTTCTCCGCCTTCCGCGACCCCGCCATGCAGGCCCGCATCCCCGATCCCCAGGCGGAGGAGACGTTCACGCGCTCGAAGCTGAGGTGGGACGAGCGCGAGCGGATGCCGCACGCGGGGGTGCTGGCGCTCCACCGCGAGCTCCTGCGGCTGCGGAGAACCGAGCCGGCGCTCCGCCGCGTGGACCGGAGCTCCTTCTCCGTCGCGGTCCTCGGCGAGGGCGCGCTGGCGCTGCGGCGCGTGGCGGAGGACGGGAGCGCGATCCTGCTGGTGACCTCGTTCCGCGGCCCCCTCTCGGCCGGCCTCGCGGCGAGCGAGGAGACGCGCGCGCCGGAGGGGCGGCGGTGGGACCTCCTCCTCGCGACGGAGGAGGCGCGCTTCGGCGGCGAGGCGGAGGGCGAGGTGGCGGCGCTGTCGCCGGAGGGGCGGCTGGAGCTGCGCGGGGCGGGGGCGGTGGTGCTGCGGGCCGCGGGCGACTGAAGTCGCAGCGTCGAAGCAACAACGGCGCGAAGTCCGCCTTCGCGGACTGCTCGGCGATCATCGTCGCGCCTCGGCCGGGGGCAGCGTGAGGCAGAGGACGGCGATCGTCTCTCACAGGGGGCACAGGGGACACGGAGACGGTAGCGGCAGCCCGATTCTCGATGAGAGTCGGGCTGTCGCCGTTCGAGGATGCGAGGTTGACATCCCAGTCTCGATGGGTGATCGTGTGAGAGCAGCGTCCAATTTCGAGGAGACCAGAATGAGCACGAGACGCACGCCCCCGTTTTCGCTGGAAGGTTGGCGGGAGGTGATGAACGAGATCGAGAACGGGTCGCCGGATACGCCCGAACGGATGGCCACGTTCGCCAGGGCACGCGCGATGGCGTTCCTCGTCGAACGCGAGATCGAGCAGCGCGAGCGGCAACTCAGGGAAGAAGCGGGTGACGATCCGACCCGCGCCTGATCCCCTGCTCAAACGCTCTTCACCGTACGGATCATCATGCCCTATCCGCCCGCGCCGTGGACGCTCCGGGGGAGCGCCGTGCAGCTGTTCCGCCTGGTCGACGCCGGGCGGGCGCGGGCGGTGGTGCCGCCGGAGATGGAGATCGTGCGGGTGGCGCCGGGGAGGGGTGACGCCGCCGCGGAAACGAAGTGGTTGCGGGGATTGCGCTTCCGGCAATGTTTTCGCGTTCCCGGCGCCGGAATGTAGCAGGCGCGGTCGAGCGCGCGCCTCTGGCACGATCCTGGCTTGGGTGGAGGGTCCCCGGAAACCCTTGATCCGATTTCCAGACGAAAGAGCTGCGATGATGCACCCGAAGTGGCGGACGCTCGCTCTGGCGGCGGCGCTCGTAGCGGCCGCGCCCCTCCCCGCCCGCGCGCAGCACACCGCCCCGCGCGACACCGGGCTGATCGTGGGGTCGCTGGAGGCGGCCATCCGGCAGCCGGCCGAGCGGCTGGACGAGTTCTCGCTCACCGTCGACCTCTCCGACCGCAAGCTGTACGTGATGAGCGGCGACGAGGTGGTCCGCACCTTCCCCGTCTCCGTGGGCTCGGAGGGGTACTCGACCCCCGCGGGGTCGTTCCGCATCCGCCGGATGATCTGGAACCCGAGCTGGGTGCCGCCCAAGTCGGCCTGGGCGCGCGACAAGAGGCCCGAGTCGCCCGGGTCGCCCGGGAACCCCATGGGCCGGGTGAAGATGTTCTTCCGCGAGCCCGACTACTACATCCACGGCACCGGCCTGGTGAGCTCGCTCGGCAACGCCCGCTCGCACGGGTGCATCCGGATGCGCAACATCGACGCGGTGCACCTCGCCCGCATCGTCATGATCAACGGCGGCGGCACCCGCAACCACGACTGGTACGCCGAGACCCTCGAGAAGTCCACCACCTCGCGCGAGGTCGCCCTCCCCCGCCCCGTCCCGGTGCGCGTCCGCCAGTAGCGCGCGGCCGGAGAGCGGCGTCGGAGAAAGCGAAGAAGGCGGGGGCCGTCGACGGCTCCCGCCCTTCTTCATTTCCCGAATCGACGCTCACCCCAGCACGATCCGCGGCCGGGCGAGGCGCGCCCGCGGGCCGGCGAGATATCGCGCCAGCGCCGGGTCCGCGCAGAGCCGTCCGACGGCGGCCGCCACCACGGCGTGCGCGGTGATCGCCGACGCCTCGCCGCCCGCGCCCGCCGACCGCAGCCCGGCGGCG
>DATACF010000443.1:0-4502 GCA_036259235.1 Longimicrobium sp.
CGGCGGCGTGGCGGAGGGCGGCGTCGGCTTCCGCGGGGCTCGGGAGGCGCGGGAGGGCGGCCAGCGCGGGGTCGGGACGCGGGTCGCTGGCCACCGCGCGGTCGGCCCAGGCGGCCACCTCGGCGGGGGTGAAGCACCCGATCGCCACCCCCAGCCGGTAGACCTCGGCCTCCTCCGCCCGCGGCAGCCTCACCGCGGCACCTCGATGGCCACTCCCTCCGGGTGGCGCCGCATCCGCGGGGTGATGGCGGGGACGGGCGCCGCCTCGACCGCCGCGCGGAGGGCCTCCCACGACGCGTGGCCGGCAAGCCGCTCCAGCGTGTGCACCGTCGGCGGGAGCATCTCCAGCTCCCCGGCGCGGAAGCGCTCCACCGCCTCGGCCGGCCGGAGCCAGAGCGCGTCCGTCATCTCGGCGTCGTGCACCGTGCACTCCGCCCCCTCGGGAGAACGGGCGGCGAAGAAGCGGGTGTCGTAGCGGCGCGGCTCGGGCTCGGGGGTGATCCAGTGGGCGATGTAGACCAGCGCGTCGCCCCTCAGCCGCAGCCCGTTCCCCACCGCCACGTCGCGGAGGCCGACCACGTTCGAGAGGAGCGCGCGGCGCGCCACCTCCAGCGCGTGCGCCGCGTCGGCCGGCTCGGGCGAGACGCCGTCGGAGCGCGCCAGGAGGATCCCCGTCTCCTCGAACGCCTCGCGGAGCGCCGCCGTCACGTACCCCACCGCCTCGTCGGGCTCGTCCATCCCCAGCCGCGCCGCCCACTCCGCGGGGGTGGGCCCGTCGAGGCGGTCGGCCAGGCCGCCGCTCCGGTCCTCCTTGTCGACCACGCCCCCGGGGAAGACCCACGCCCCGGCCGCGAACCCGCTCCGCCCGTGCCTCCGCAGGAGGAGCGCCTCGGGGCCCCCTTCTGCGTCGCGGAGGAGGACGACGGTGGCGGCCGGGCGCGGCGGCGCGGGGATCAGCGACGGGTCGTCCACCCGCTCCGCGAACCCCGCCGGGAGGTGCGCGGCGGGGATCAGGAAGAGGTACGGGTCGTCGGTGGCCCGGCGCGCGGCGCTGGCCGCGGGCGGGCGCGGAGAGTCGGGCACGGCGCTGCTGTGGGGTCGAAGGTCTGTCGCGGGTCGCCGGTCGATTTTGGAACCATACCGTCCCCATTCCCGCACCGCAAACCCCCGGCCGCACCCCCGGGCCAACTCTGTGCTCCTCCGTTCCTGCAACTGCATGGATCTCACACAGGGGGCACCGAGGACACAGAGGACTCCGTCGCGCCCCCGTTCTCCTCTTGTGTCCCCTGTGCCCCCTGTGTGAGGCCGTATCCTCAACGGCTGGCCTCACGCAGAGCAGCAGAGTCAGCAGAGAACCCCAGTGCAGTTCCTCTGCTGTCTCTGCTGCTCTGCGTGAGACATTGGGAAAGCGTTCACGCGCGACGGAAGACGGCGGAGGGGGATGGAGGACGGAAGATGGTGCATTTTCTCTCACGCGGGTGTATTCTCTACCGGTGCTCCCCTGGCTCCGCCCGTCCCGCTCTCCCGTCCAGCATCATGCCGTTCAGACAGTAGTACATGCCTGAACGACCGCCCGTGCGCCGCTCCGGCAGTGCGGATGAACGGGAGATTAAATCCAGTGATGGCAACGGCTTACGGGGCACCGCAGAGGTGATTCGGGGGTATCCATCGCCTGGCAAGGGAAATGCGAAAACGCCGTCCAGCCGCCGGCTGGGCCCGCGACCGCGGGAGAAGCCGGCGAACCGGATGAAAGGACATATCCGAAGATGAGCGAGAGAGTCATGCTCCCGGTCCTCCCCCTGCGGGAGACCGTGATCTTCCCCGGGACCGCCGTGCCGATCTCGGCCGGGCGCCCGGGGACGCTGGCGGCCATCGAGGCGGCGCTCGCGGGCGACCGGCGGATGCTGGCCGTGGCGCAGAAGGAGAACCGCGACGAGGTCGAGAACGACAACCTCTACTCGGTGGGCACCGTGGTGCGCATCGCCCAGGTGCAGCGCGGCGGCGGCGGCGTGCAGCTGCTGATCCACGGCGAGCACCGCGCGCTGGCGCTCCAGCTGGTGGAGACCCCGGGGAAGGGGCTCACCGCCCACGTCCGCGAGATGGCCGACCAGGAGCCGGTCAACGCCGAGGACCCGGCCTTCATCGCCCTCTACAAGGAGCTGCGCGACCGCGCGGCCGAGCTGGGGAAGCGGCGCGGCATCCCGCCCGAGATGCTCCAGCAGTTCATGGAGGGGATCCAGGAGCCCGGCCAGTTCGCCGACCTGGTGGCCTTCTACGTCGAGATGAACACCGAGGCCAAGCAGAAGCTCCTCGAGGTCCTCTCGGTCGAGGAGCGCCTCCGCTCGCTCCTCCTCATCGTGCAGCGCCAGCTGGCGCTCATCGAGGCGCAGGAGGAGATCCAGGCCCAGGTGCAGGAGGAGCTGGGCGAGCGCCAGCGCGAGATGCTCCTCCGCGAGCAGATGAAGGCGATCCAGCGCGAGCTGGGCGAGGAGGACGAGGGGCGCGAGATCGAGGAGCTCCGCGAGAAGCTGGAGGCCCTCGAGCTCCCCGAGTCGGCCCACGAGGAGGCGATGCGCGAGCTGGGGCGCCTGGAGCGCACCAACCCGCAGAGCGCCGAGTACCAGGTGATCCGCACCTACCTGGAGTGGATGGCCGACCTCCCCTGGAACCTCCGCACCGAGGACCACCTCGACCTCCCGGCCGCCGAGGAGATCCTCCACGAGGACCACTACGGGCTGGAGGACGTCAAGGACCGCGTCCTGGAGTTCCTGGCGGTGCGCCAGCTGGCCGCCCGCCGCGCCGAGGCCGAGGTCAAGGAGGAGGCCGCCGCCGAGCAGACGGCGGTCGAGGGCACCGAGGCCGAGGCCGACGTCTCCGAGGAGCAGGTCGAGAAGCAGGTGAAAGAGGCCAAGGCGAAGGCCACGGCCAAGGGCCCCATCCTCCTCTTCGCCGGCCCTCCGGGCGTCGGCAAGACGTCGATCGCCAAGAGCATCGCGCGGGCGCTGGGGCGGAAGTACGTCCGCATCGCGCTGGGCGGCGTGCGCGACGAGGCCGACATCCGCGGCCACCGGCGCACCTACGTGGGCGCCATGCCGGGGCGGATCGTCCAGGCGCTCAAGCAGAGCAAGAGCCGCAACCCGGTGATCCTCCTGGACGAGGTCGACAAGCTGGGCGTGAGCTACCAGGGCGACCCGAGCAGCGCGCTCCTGGAGGTGCTCGACCCGGCGCAGAACCACGAGTTCACCGACCACTACCTGGGCGTGCCGTTCGACCTGAGCGAGGTGCTGTTCATCGCCACGGCCAACTACGTCCAGAACATCCCGGCGCCGCTCTACGACCGGATGGAGGCGGTGGAGTTCCGCGGCTACACCGAGATGGAGAAGCGCGAGATCGCCCGGAAGTACCTCGTCCCCCGGCAGGTGGAGGAGGCGGGGCTGGAGGAGGGCGAGTTCGAGGTGAGCGACGCGGCGCTGGAGGCGGTCATCAGCGAGTACACCCGCGAGGCGGGGGTCCGCCAGCTGGAGCGCGAGGTCGGCAAGCTGGCCCGCAAGGCCGCGCGCCGGATCGCCTCGGGGGCGGTGACGACCATCGACGTCGGCCCCGAGACGGTGAAGGAGCTCCTGGGGCGCACCAAGGTGCACCCCGAGAAGATGGGGCGCGACGACCAGGTTGGCGTGGCCACGGGGATGTACTACACCCCCACCGGCGGCGACATCATGTTCATCGAGGTGTCGGCGCAGCAGCGGACCGCGCAGTCGGCGAGCGCGGCGGCGGCCGAGGGCGAGCACGCCTCGGCGGGGTTCGGCAACCTGGTGCTGACCGGGCAGCTGGGCGACGTGATGAAGGAGAGCGCCCGCGCGGCGCTGACCTACGCGCGCGCCAACGCCGTCCGCTACGGGATCGACCCGCGCAAGGCGTGGGGCTCCGAGATCCACATCCACGTCCCGGCGGGGGCCATCCCCAAGGACGGCCCCTCGGCGGGGGTGGCGCTCAGCGCGGCGCTGGTGTCGGTCCTCTCCGGGACGCCGGTCCGCGCCGACGTGGCGATGACGGGCGAGGTGACGCTCACCGGGCGGGTCCTCCCGATCGGCGGCGTCAAGGAGAAGCTCCTGGGCGCCTGGCGCGCCGGGATCCGCACCATCGTCCTCCCCAAGGAGAACGAGGCGGACCTGGAGGACCTCCCGCGCGAGGTCCTCGACCAGATGACGGTGCACCCGGTCGAGACCATCGACCAGGCGCTGTCGGCGACGCTGCGGGGCGCGTCGTTCAGCGAGGGGAAGCTGCGCTTCCCCGACCTCCCGCTCCCGCCGCTCCACGGCGGCCGCGGCGCGGAAGGCGAGCTGCGGATGCACGGCACCCGGTAACCACGGTCCGGGAGTACGTGAGTGCGGGAGTGCGGGAGTGCGGGAGTGCGGGAGTAGTCCGCGCTTCGCGAGAGAGCCCCCGGGGGGATCCGTCCTCGGGGGGCTCTCTCGTTTCCGCGATCCCGATCTCTACCCAAC
>DATACF010000444.1:0-5376 GCA_036259235.1 Longimicrobium sp.
CCCCCCCCTTCCCTCGGCCGTCAGGCCGGCCTCACTGCGGCGCCGACTGCTCGGCCGGCGGCGTCTGCGGCTGGGCCTGCCCCTGCGGCGCGGGGGCGGGCTGCGGCGCCTGCTGCGGCTGCCCCTGCTGCGGCGGGCCCTGCGGGACCCCGCCCTGCGGCATCCCCTGCGGGAGCTGCGGCGCCTGCGGCTGGAGCGCGCGGATCGACTTGACCTTGTCGATCACCCGCTGGAAGACGCTCTCGTTGACGTTGTGGCCGTAGATCCCGCGGAGCTGCTGCCCCAGCACCCCCAGCGGCGGGAGCGGGCGCTGCCCGGTGACCGCCTGCTGCAGGAGCTCGCGGACCTGCCCCTCGATCATCTGGTTCCCCGCCGCCCCCTTGGGGATGCGGCGCGCGCCCAGCCCCGTCACCTGCACCAGCTCGCGGAGGCCGCTGCGGGCCTGCGTCTGGAGGGTGTCGGCCTCGGCCTTCGAGAGGCCGATCTTGCGGCGCTGGGCCTCGGCGAGGAGGAGCTCGCGGGTGGTCACCGACTTCAGCATCTGCGTCACCGACGAGTCGGGCGCCTCGGCGAAGGGGCGCACCTGCTCGGGCTCCACGCTCTGCATCCGGGTCAGGAGCTCGCCCGTGGTGAGGTCGCCGCCCTTCCAGGTCACCAGCTTCCGCGAGGCCGCGCGGCCGCGGAGGCTCGTCCCCGGCTGGCGGGCCAGCTCGCGGACCTGGTCGGTGGCGCCGGGGCGGACCTCGACGCCGGCCGCCTTCTCCAGCGAGTCGACGTACGCCTGCATCGCCTCCTGCTGCGCCCGCTGGGCGAGGAACTGGCGGAACTGCGGCGCGTCGTCGCCGATCGGGCGGGTGCGGCGGTCCTCCAGCTTGATCACGTGGTAGCCGAAGGGCGTCTCCACCACCGGCGAGATCTGCCCGGGCTGCATCGCGAAGACCGCGTTCTCGAACGCGGGGACCATCTGCCCCTTCCCGAAGTAGCCGAGGTCGCCCCCGCGCTCCTTGGTGCCGTCCTGGCCGTGCTGCTGGGCCAGCGCCGCGAAGTCGGCGCCGCCGGCCGCCTGGGCGCGGATCGCCTCGACCGCGCGGCGGACCGAGTCGCGCTGCGCCGGGGTGGCGTCGCCGGGGAACTGGAGGAGGATGTGGCGGGCGCGCACCTCGACGCCGGGCCCCTGCGTGTTCCACGCCTGCTGCAGCTCGGCGTCGGTATACGAGGTGTCGGCGCGCGAGACCACCTGCTCCATCAGCCGGCCGATGGTGGCCTGCTCGCGCGGGCCCTCGACCAGCTTGTCGAGGTCGAGGACGTTGAGCGCGGTGTCCTCGGCCAGCGCGGTGGCCAGCAGCACGTAGTCGACCCAGCGGTCGGCCACCGCGCGGACCATGTCCGGCGTCGGCTCGATCTGCGGGTTGGCCGCCAGGAGCGACGCGGCCTCCTCGACGGTGAACTCCTTGCCGGCGGCCCTGGCAAGCTGGTCGTTGTGCGCGTTCATGGCCTGCCCGATGCCGTTGCAGCCCGCGACAGCGAGCGGCGCGGCGACGGCCAGGGCCCAGCGGGACCACTTCATCGGTGTCTCCAGCCCAGTGTTGAAAGGAAGGCGGCCGGGGGAAAGGGCCCCCGGCGCCGGTCGAACGAACGGAAAAGTCCTGAGTCCTGAGTCCTGAGTGCCCAGTCTCGCGGCGAAGCCACTCAGGACTCAGCACTTGGGACTTAGCACTTCTTTTTCCCTACCGTCCCGGGTCCGCCGCCAGCTCCTTGAGCGCGCCCACCAGGGTGGGGAGGATCGGCTCCGTCCCGTGGCGGGTGAGCGTCAGCGACAGGGGGTGGGGGCGCATCACCTGCACGGCGAACTGCCACCCCGTGAGCGCCTTCTGCAGCGACGCCATCCGGGGGACGGTGCCGTGGCGGAAGTTGATCCGCACGTCCCAGGGGCGCACCAGGATCCGCTCGATCCCCAGCTCGCCCCCCACCAGGCGGAGCGCCTGCGTCGCCAGGAGGGCGTCCACCTCCTCGGGGAGGGGGCCGTAGCGGTCGCGGAGCTCGCGGCGGAGCGCCTCGACGGCGTCGACCGTCTCCTCGCGGGCCAGGCGGCGGTAGAAGTGGAGCTTCTGCGCCTCGTCGGGGACGTACTCGTCGGGGATCAGCGCGGCCCCGTCGACCGAGACCTCGGCGAGCCCCTTCTTCGGCGACTTCCCGTCGCCCTTCATCTGCTTGATCGTGTCGTCCAGGAGCCGCAGGTAGGTGTCGAGCCCCACCGCGTGGACGAACCCCGACTGCTCGGCGCCGAGGATGTTACCCGCGCCCCGCAGCTCCAGATCCTTCAGCGCGATCCGGTACCCGCTCCCCAGCTCCGTGTAGTGCTCCAGCACCCTCAGGCGCCGCTCGGCGTCCTCCTGGATCTCGTCGGGGATCAGGAGATAGCAGAAGGCGCGGTGGTGGCTCCGCCCCACCCGGCCGCGGATCTGGTAGAGCTGCGAGAGCCCGAACTGGTCGGCGCGGTTGACGATCAGCGTGTTGGCCCGCGGGACGTCGAGCCCCGACTCGATGATCGCCGTGGCCACCAGGATGTCGAGCTCGCCCTCGAGGAAGTGGGTCATCACCTCCTCCAGCTCCTTCTCGCGCATCTGCCCGTGCGCCACCCCCACCGAGGCGTCGGGGACGAGGCGGCGCACCTTCTCGGCGATGGTGGCGATCGTCTCCACCCGGTTGTGGACGAAGAAGACCTGCCCCCCGCGGTCGAGCTCGCGCCGGATGGCGTCCTCCAGGATCGCGTCGGTCCACGGGAGGACGTGCGTGATCACCGGCTGCCGGTCGCGCGGCGGCGTCTGGATCAGCGTCATGTCCCGCAGTCCCAGGAGCGAGAAGTGGAGCGTCCGGGGGATCGGGGTGGCCGTCAGCGTGAGGACGTCCACCGTCTTCCGGAGCTGCTTCAGCATCTCCTTGTGCCTGACCCCGAAGCGCTGCTCCTCGTCGATCACCATCAGCCCCAGGTCGCGGAAGGTGACGTCCGGCGAGAGGAGGCGGTGGGTGCCGATGACGATGTCGACCTCCCCCGCCTCCAGCCGCCGGAGGACCTCGGCCTGCTCCTTCGCCGTCCGGAAGCGCGAGAGCGCCTCGATGCGGACGGGGAAGTCGGCCAGCCGCTCCGAGAAGGTGTGGAGGTGCTGCTCGGCGAGGATCGTCGTGGGGACGAGGACCGCCACCTGCTTCCCGTCCTGGACCGCCTTGAAGGCGCCGCGGATGGCCACCTCCGTCTTCCCGTACCCCACGTCGCCGCAGATCAGGCGGTCCATGGGGCGGGGCGACTCCATGTCGCGCTTGACGTCGTCGGTGGCCTGGCGCTGGTCGGGGGTGTCCTCGAAGAGGAAGGCCGACTCCATCTCGCGCTGCCAGCGGGTGTCGGCGGCGAAGGCGAACCCCTTCTCGGCGGCGCGGGCGGCGTAGAGCTCCAGGAGCTCGGCCGTCATCTCCTGGATCGCCTTCTGGGTCTTCTGCTTCGCCCGGGCCCAGTCCTTCCCGCCGATCCGGTGCACCCTGGGCGGCGGCCCCTGCCCCTCGTCGGCCTCCGAGACCCACCGCTCGATCAGGTCGACCCGGTGCACGGGGACGCGGAGGAGCTCGCCCCCCGCGTACTCGATCACCAGCGTCTCGAACTCCTCCTCGCCCAGGCGGACCCGCTCCATCCGCCGGAACTGCCCGACGCCGTGGTCCATGTGCACCACGTAGTCGCCCGGCTTCAGCGCCGCGATGCTCTCCAGCGCCGCCCCGCCCCGGAAGCGCCGCCGCCGCCGGAGGCGCCGGGTGCGGCGGAAGATCTCGTGGTCGGTCAGGAGCCGTAAGGGCGGGTCCGCGTCGGCCAGGACGAACCCCCCGGCCAGCGACCCGATCCCCAGCTCCACCGTCCGCGCCACCTTCAGCTCGTCGAGGAGCTCCTGGAGGCGCTCCAGCTGCCCCTGGTTGTCGCAGAGGACCAGCGTCCGCTCGCCGCGCCCCGACGCCGACTTGAGGACCTCGCCCAGGCGCCCCATGTCGCGGTCGATGGCCTCGGGCGCCAGCGCCCGGAAGCGCGCCCCGCGGACCGTCCGCGCGCCCCCCGTCTCGTTCACGAAGAGCTGGGGGAAGGACGCCAGCCGCTCGGCCGCGAGGTGCGCGGGGAGGAAGAGGCGCTCGGGGCGCTCGGGGCGGCTCCCGCGCTTGGTCTCGGCCTCGTGGAGGCGGAGGACCTCGCCCCAGGTGCGCTCCAGCTCGGGGCGCGTCCCGCTCCCGGCCAGCTGCACCACCACCGTGTCGGCGGGGAGGTAGTCGAGGAGGGAGCGGCGCTCGCCGCCTTCGCCCTCGGCCACCTTCCGCGGGCCCGCGTCGGAGGCCGCGGGGCGGAGGTCGACGGGGAGGAGCTCCAGCGCCTCGACGGAGCGCACCGAGAGCTGCGAGAGGATGTCGAAGAAGCGGATCGACTCCACCTCGTCGCCCCAGAACTCCAGCCGGGCGGGCTCGGGGGCCCCGAAGCCGAAGACGTCGACGATCCCGCCGCGGAGGGCGAACTGCCCCACCTCCTCGACGGTGGCGACGCGCTCGAACCCCATCCCCTCCAGCGTCCCCGCCAGCTCCTGGAGGCGGACCGTCTGGCCCACGCGGAGCTGGAGGCGGAGGTCGTCGAGCCCCTCGACGGCGGGGGAGAGCTCCTGGAGGGCGCGGACGGTGGTCACCAGGAGCGAGGCGCGCCCGGAGAGGAGCGCCTCCAGCGCCTCCACGCGCGTCCCCCCGATCTCCAGGTGCGGCTCGGCCTCCTCGTAGGGGAGCGACTCGCGCTGGGGGTAGAGGTAGGCCGCCCCCTCGCCGAGGAGCGCCTCCAGGTCGCCGGTGGCCTGCTCGGCGGCCTCGGGGCCGGTGGCCACGAGGACCCACAGGCGCTCGCGGCGGGCGCGGTGGAGCGCGGCCACCAGCACCAGCGGCGACGACCCGGCCAGCCCCGCGGCGAGCACCGCCTCGCCGGCGCGCGGCAGGCCGGCGGCGAGCTCGCGGAAGGCGGGGACGGTCTGGAAGGAGTCGATCAGCAGGGGGTGCGGCACAGCCCTCTCGGTCCGGAGGCTCCCGCGCGCGGGCCCTTGGGGATGGCCTTCCTCCTTCGCGGGAACAAACTCGTAAGCTACCGCCTCGGATGGATGTACGTCAACCGGGGGGCGGGTTTTCGTGGGGTTTGCTGGGTTCTTCGGGGGAACGGCTTACGGCAACTGCAACGACGGCTTTGGGCATGTCCCTCCGCTGCGCTCCGGGCCGGGCTGCGGGCGCCGTAGGAAACGATACTACCGTTTCCGACGGCGCGAAGCCCCTGGCGGACTCCGCGCATTCCGCCATCTCGTCGCGGATCGCCCGCCC
>DATACF010000445.1:0-9616 GCA_036259235.1 Longimicrobium sp.
ACGACCGCGGCGGCCGTGGCGGCGGCGCGCGCCGCGACGACCGCGCCGGCGGCCGCAAGTGGGGCGACGAGGAGTGGTAGGCGCTCGCCCATCGGCCTCACCAGACGGAAGGTGACGAAGAAGACCGGGTCCGAGAGGGCCCGGTCTTCTTCGTTGGGAGCGGGCTCCGGCGCGGGGCCCTCACCCGGCTCGCTTTAGTCTCAGGCTCGCCCCCTTCTCCCGTGCCGGGAGAGGGGGGCGCGCGGAGGCCCGAGGGATGCGAGGTCGGTCCGCGGAACGCGAGAAAGCCGGCGCCGCCTGCGACGTTGCATGAGGGATGCGGGCCCGGAGGGCGGAGACCCTGGCGGAGGGGAATGCGAAGGAGGCCGCGACTCCGTGAGGGAATCGCGGCCGCCATGGAGTCCGCCAGGGGCTCCGCGCCGTCGCAAACGGTAGTATCGTTTGCTACGGCGCCCGCAGCCCGGCCCCGCGCAGCGGGGACATGCCCAAACGCGTAGTTCGCAATTCCGAGTGCCCAGTGCCCAGCGCCAGACCCGAGGGAACGCGCGGAGCCGGAGACCGCTCTACGCGATCAGCCGCTTGGCCTGCTCGACCGCCTCGAAGAGCTGGTCGAAGGAGTCGATGACGAAGAGCACGTCCTGGAAGCGGTCGATCTCGAAGTGCTGCTCGAGGACCGCATCCAGCGAGAACGGCCGCCGGTCGCACCTGGGCCCCAGCGCGTTGGCCGCGTCGCCCGCCGAGGAGATGAGCCCGCTCCCGTAGACCTTCACCTGCCCGTCCTCGCGCACGAGCCCGAACTCGACGGTGAACCAGAAGAGCCGCGCCATCCGCTTGACGTCCTCGTCGGTCGACGCCCGCGCGGCCACCTCGCCGAAGCCCTGGAGGAAGTCGGCGAAGACCGGGTCGGCGTGGAGCGGGACGTGCCCGAAGACGTCGTGGAAGATGTCGGGTTCGGGGAGGTAGTCCATCTGCTCGCGCGAGCGCACGATGACGGTCGTCGGGAAGCGCCGCTCGGCCAGGCAGGCGAAGAACTGGCGCGCGGGGATGAACCCCTTGACCGGCACCGCCGCCCACCCGGTGCGCGCCCCCAGCCGCCGGTTGACGTCGGCGAGCTCGGGGACCTGGTCGGCGCGGAGGCCGATGATCTCGGCGCCGTGGAGGAAGACGCGGCTCCCGTTGTTGCGCAGCTCGTGCATCCGGCGCTCGTAGAGGAGGCGCCAGACGTCGTGGTTCTCGGCCGTGTACGCGGGCCAGTCCTGCGTGGTGAAGATCGACTCGTCGACCAGGTCGGCGATGCTCATGGCTCCCTCCGGGGGGTGGGGACCGCAAAAAGGGGCGGCCCGTGAGTGCGTTCTCACGGGCCGCCCGAGGACTTGTGAAGCCGCGCGTTCAGCGCATGCGCCTCCGTCCACGGCCCGTGGCTGGGGTCGTGTAGGTATAGCGGCGGTAGGTGCAGATGCGGGCACAGGCGCGCGTCGTCATTGCGAAAACATGATAGCGGCGGCCGAAGAGGAGCGCAACGGTGATCTTCGTCCACATTCTTCCGCGGGGCGTGGATCGTGGCGGTGGCGCGCGGCGCGGGCGCGGCTCTCGCGGCGGCTCCGCTGATCCCCTCGATCGTCCCCGGTTCCGGCAACTGCAGGTCTCACGCAGAGGAGCAGAGTCAGCAGAGAACTTCGTGGGGTTTCTCTGCTGACCCTGCTCCTCTGCGTGAGACTTTCTTTTCCTAACGAACCCCGGCGGGCTCCTTACCAGGAGGATCGGCGACCTGGGGTGCAACATACCCCTGGCTCCTCTACCCTGAAGACCTGACCCGGCGAAAATCTCCCCTGGCTCCAGGGGTGCGAGCTGGGGAGATCGATGTATCCCGCTCGAACCGGCTCAGAGCCGGATGTTCACGGCCAGCCCGTGCGAAGTGGACGTGACGATGGGGGCGATGGAAATGCCGCCCGGCGTGGACGCATCGGTCCAGCGCTCACGCGGGAACAACGCGCCAGAGAACGCTCCCCCCAGCGCGCCGCCGACTGCGCCCCCGTTGCGGATGATGGAGGAACCAGCAAATCGCCACGGCTAAAGCAAGTCCCGGACCCTAGAAAATGTCTGGATTCATCCCGTTGACGGGCTGGAGGATACGCGAGCGGTCCGCGTGGGCGACCCGCGGCGTGTCGGGCACATCTGTTCCATCGGATGGACACAGGTGTACCTTCCGCGCCCCAGGACGGCGTCGCTCACCGCCACCGTCTGCACGGAACCGGCGTAAATTCTAAGGAGCGGCCGCGGTGTCCGTCCCTGGTCGGTAGGCGATCCGATGATAAAGCAGCCCGCCGGAGGGATCTCCGGCGGGCTGCATGCATAGGCTGTCAGCTCTACGGACGCGCTACTCCTTCACCGCCACGCCGCCGTACATGAAGGGCGGGAAGGGCTCGGCGCCGGGGTCGCGCCACTCGGAGACAGGCTGGATGCCCTCGTCCGTCACCTTCCACGGGCCCAGCAGCGGCGCGAACTCCTCGGGGGAGTGCATGCGGAACTCGTCGCCCATCATCTCCAGCAGCTCGGGATAGTTCTTCCCCTCCGTGCCGTCGAAGTCGAAGGCGAGGAAGCTCCCCGCCGGGGCCAGGTCGTACAGCGCCTGGAAGGTGGCGCGGAGACGGGCGTCCTCGATGAAGGCGGCGACGCCGATCATGATGATCCCCAGCGGGCCGGACGATCCCAGCACGCGCTCCACCTCCGCCCGGTCGAGCGTCGCGAGGTCGGCGGCGTCGCAGAAGGCGTAGCCCACGTTGGGGACGCCGGCCAGGAGGCGCTTCCCCGTCTCCACGTTCTCCGGGTCGAGGTCGGTGTAGAGGACGCGCGCGCCGGGGACGGCCTCGTGGACGTTCCCCTGCGTGGGGACGCCGGCGCCCAGGACGAGGAAGCGCTCCACGCCATGCTCGCGGATGTGGCGCGACGCGCGGCCGATGAAGGCCCGCAGGACGCGGAAGATCTCGGGGAACTGGGGGAGGACGGCCTCGAAGGCCTGCGCGGCCGTTACGTCGATCGGCGAGTGATGGCTCCCGCCCAGCCAGTAGTCGAGCATCCGGCCCGTGTTGGGCGCGGCGAAGTGCGGGGGAGTCTGCGTCTCCACGCGGTCGGTCTCCTTGGGTCTGCGATGGAAATTTCTCGAAAAAACCGCGCGACGCCGGGCGCCGCGCGGGCCGGAAGGATAAGCGCTCCACCGCCGCGGCGGGAGAGCGCGCAACATCCTTTTCATCCACCCCTCATCTTCTCCGCGACGCTGAAGAAACGAGGGCGTCACCGTCGCGCGCGGCGCGTGGCGCGCCCGGCGGAGGCGTGCTAAGTTGCGGGCACGCAAACAATTGTCACCGGACCACCGATCCCGAAGTCCATCGAGATGATCCGTCGTCTTTTCCTGGCCGCGGCGCTGGCGACCTGCGCCGCGGCGCCCGCGCCGGCCCAGGCGCGCCCGGCCCCGCTCCCCGAGCGGCCGAAGCTCCTGGTGTTCATCACCGTCGACCAGCTCCGCCCCGACTACTTCACCCGCTGGGGACACCAGCTGAACGGCGGGCTGGCGCGCCTGTGGAACGGCGGCGCCGTCTTCACCGACGCGCACCACGACCACGCCATCACCGAGACGGCGCCCGGCCACGCCACCACCCTCGCCGGCCGGTACCCGCGGGGCACGGGGATCGTCCGCAACCTGGAAGGCGTGCAGGACCGCTTCCACCCCGTCATCGGCGGCGACCTCCCGGGGGGCGACAGCGCCATGGGGGCCTCGCCCTTCCGCTTCCGCGGGAGCACGCTCACCGACTGGATGCGGCTCCGCGACCCGCGAACGCGCGCCCTCTCGGTGTCGCGCAAGGACCGAGGCGCCATCCTCCCCATGGGACGCGCGCAGCAGGAGGTGTTCTGGTACGCCTACGACGGCCGCTTCTCCACCAGCACCTGGTACGCGGACACCCTCCCCACCTGGGTGAAGCGGTTCAACGCCGAGGATCGCGTCCGGAAGCTCGGCGGCCAGGCGTGGACGCCCCT
Organism: Longimicrobium sp.; assembly: GCA_036259235.1. Classification (GTDB taxonomy): domain Bacteria; phylum Gemmatimonadota; class Gemmatimonadetes; order Longimicrobiales; family Longimicrobiaceae; genus Longimicrobium. Next base: position 4,033 of record DATACF010000445.1, read on the forward strand.
CCTCCCCGACACGGCGTACCCCGAGCCCGACAGCGTCGCATACGAGAACCGCGGCCGCGACTTCGTCTTCCCCCACGTCCTCGCCGCCGACAGCGCGGGGGCGGTGCGCGGCGTCACCGAGTTCCCCTGGATGGACGCGGTCACGCTGGAGCTGGCGCTCGCGGGGCTGCGCGAGATGCGCCTGGGCGAGCGCGGCGCCACCGACGTCCTCGCCGTCTCGCTGTCCACCACCGACGCCGTGGGCCACCGCTACGGCCCCGACTCGCGCGAGGTGCACGACCAGGTGCTCCGGCTCGACCGCTCGCTGGGCGCCTTCCTCGACTCGGTCTACGCCCGCTTCGATTCTTCGGAGGTCGTGGTCGCGCTGACCGCCGACCACGGCGTCACCCCCTTCCCCGAGGTGAGGTTCGGGGCCGGCGCCGCGCGCTACCACGTCTACCTCCCGCCCCTGCGCGCCTGGATCAACGAGCGGCTGCGCGCCCAGGGGGTCGACACCACCGCGTACGAGCTCGACGACGGCGTCCTCTTCGTCGACCGCGAGCGCTTCGCCGCCGCCGGCGCCGACCCGCGCGCGCTCGCCCGCGCCTTCGTCGCGCACGCCCGCACACTCCCGGGCGTCCTCCGCGCCGACCTGGCGGCCGACCTGGCGAAGGAGGACACGACGGCGCGCCGCGTGGTCCGCCGGTGGCTCCACCAGCTCCCGCCGGACCTTCCCGTCGAGGCCGTCGTCTCGCTCCGCCCCGACCACGTCTGGGGCACGGCGTCGTCGGCCCAGCACGGCTCGCCGCACGAGGCCGACACCCAGGTCCCCATCCTCTTCTACGGGCCGCCCTTCAAGCCGGGGAAGTACGGCGGCTACGTCCGCACGGTCGACATCGCCCCCACCCTGGCGCGCGTCCTCCGCGTGACCCCGACGGAGCCCCTCGACGGCCGGGTGCTGACGGAAGCGCTCCGCTGATCGAAATCAGAAGCGACGAACAGGCGCCGGGCGCATTCCCCGGCGCCTGTTCCATTCTCTCACAGGGGGCACAGGGGACACAGGGGGAGCTTCGTTTGCGAACGGAGCCCCCCTGTGCCCTCTGTGTCCCCTGTGAGAGACCCGGGGTCCAGATTTCAGGGAATGGGAGAAAGCTTGACACGTTCCGAGCGCGAGGGTATCCTTCCTTCGAGAAGTTTAAAGGAGCTTAAAATTCCGATTCGAAGAACTCCGATGGTGGGATTCGGCTGGATACGAAGCTGCAGCGCGGCGCTGGCGGCCGTGGTCGTGGCCCTCGCGGCCGGGGGATGCACGCCGCCCGAGCCGGCGCACGCCGAGGGGCGGCTGCAGGTGGTCACCACGATCGGGATGATCAAGGACGTGGTGGAGAACGTCGGCGGCCCGCGCGTGGTGGTGACCGGGCTGATGGGGCCCGGCGTCGACCCGCACCTCTACAAGGCCAGCGAGGGCGACGTCCGCAAGCTCTTCCGCGCCGACGTCGTCTTCTACGGCGGCCTCCACCTCGAGGCCCGGATGGGCGAGGTGCTGGAGGAGATGGGCGGCCGCACCCGCGTCGTCGCCGTCACCGACGCCATCCCCCGCGACCGGCTCATGGCCCCCGTCGACTACTCGTCGGCCTACGACCCGCACGTCTGGTTCGACGTGGCGCTCTGGGCCATGACCATCGAGACCATCGAGCGCACCCTCGCCGAGGCCGACCCCGCGCACGCCGCCGAGTACCGCGCCCGCGCCGACGCCTACCGCGCCGAGCTGGAGCGGCTGGACCGCTACGTGCGCGACCAGGCCGCCCGCGTCCCCCGCGAGCGGCGGGTGCTGATCACCGCGCACGACGCCTTCGCCTACTTCGGGCGCGCGTACGGCTTCGAGGTCCGCGGCCTCCAGGGGATCAGCACCGCCGCCGAGGCGGGGACCGCCGACGTGCAGGCGCTGGCGCGCTTCATCGCCGAGCGCCGCATCCCCGCCGTCTTCGTGGAGTCGAGCATCCCGCGGCGCACCATAGAGGCGGTGCAGGAGGCGGTGCGCGCCCGCGGCTTCGAGGTCGCCATCGGCGGCTCCCTCTACTCCGACGCCATGGGGACGCCGGGGACGCCGGACGGCACCTACGTCGGGATGGTCCGCCACAACATCGACACCCTCGTGGGCGCCCTCCTGGGCCAGCCCGCTTCGCCGGAGTAACGACGCATGAGCGAGAATCGTCCGACCCCCGCCATCGAGGTCAACGACCTGACGGTGGCGTACCGCGAGAAGCCCGTGCTCTGGGACGTCGACCTGGAGGTCCCCGCGGGGGTGCTGATGGCCATCGTGGGCCCCAACGGCGCCGGGAAGAGCACGCTCATCAAGGCCGCCCTGGGGCTGGTGCGCGCCGCCGCCGGCCAGGTGCTGGTCCACGGCCGCCCCTACGCCGAGCAGCGCCGCCTGGTGGCGTACGTCCCCCAGCGCGGGAGCGTCGACTGGGACTTCCCCACCAGCGTCCTCGACGTGGTGATGATGGGGTGCTACGGCGCCCTCGGCTGGCTCCGCCGCCCCGGGCGGAAGGAGCGCGAGGCCGCCATGGCCGCCCTCCGCCAGGTGGGGATGGAGGACTTCGCCGCCCGCCAGATCTCGCAGCTCTCCGGCGGGCAGCAGCAGCGCGTCTTCCTGGCGCGCGCGCTGGTGCAGGACGCCCGGCTCTACCTGATGGACGAGCCCTTCCAGGGGGTCGACGCCAAGACCGAGCGCGCCATCGTCACCGTCCTCCAGGAGCTGCGGGCCCAGGGGAAGACGGTGGTCGTCGTCCACCACGACCTGGAGACGGTCCCCGAGTACTTCGACTGGGTCCTCCTCCTCAACGTCCGGCGGATCGCCTCGGGGCCGGTGGACGAGGTGTTCACCGACGAGAACCTCCGCCTGACCTACGGCGGCCGCGTCCCCTTCCTCCAGCGGCGGAGCGGCGACGCCCCCGCCGCCCACGGGGGCGCGCCGGGCGAGCGCACGCTCCGCGCGGCCGACTGAGGAGGACGCCATGGACCTCGACCTCCTCCGGGGCGCCGCCGTGGCGCTCCCCGACCTCCTGGGCGACTACACCCTCCGCACGGTGGCGCTCGGCGCCGCGGCGCTGGGGGCGGTGAGCGGCTCGCTCGGCTCCTTCGCGGTCCTCCGCAAGCAGAGCCTGTTGGGCGACGCCATCAGCCACGCCGCGCTCCCGGGGATCGCCCTCGCCTTCCTCCTCACCGGGAGCAAGTCGTCGCTCGTCCTGATCCTGGGCGCGGCCATCGCCGGGTGGATCGGGACGCTGATCGTCATGCGCATCGTCGGCACCACGCGGGTGAAGGAGGACAGCGCGCTGGGGATCGTCCTCTCGGTCTTCTTCGGGCTGGGGCTGGTGCTCCTCACCGCCATCCAGAAGCGCCCCGACGCCAGCCAGGCGGGGCTCGACCGCTTCCTCTTCGGCCAGGCGGCGACGCTCCTCTACCGCGACGTGCTCATGATCGCCGGACTGGGCGCCGTGGCGCTGGGGATCGCCGCGCTCTTCTGGAAGGAGTTCAAGCTCCTCACCTTCGACCCCGACTTCGGCGCCTCGCTGGGCTTCCCCATCCGCGCGCTCGACGTGCTGCTGACGACGGTGCTGGTGATCTCGATCGTCATCGGCCTCCAGACGGTGGGCGTGGTGCTGATGAGCGCGATGGTGGTGGCCCCGGCCGCCGCCGCGCGCCAGTGGACCGACCGGATGGGGGGGATGGTGGTCCTCGCCGGCGGCTTCGGCGCGCTGGCGGGGGTGAGCGGCGCGGTGGTCAGCTCCCTCGGCGAGCGGGTGCCGACGGGGCCGACGATCGTCCTGTCGCTGACGGTTCTGGTGCTGGTCTCGCTCGCCTTCGCGCCGAACCGGGGGCTGGTGTGGGAGTCGGTGCGGCAGCGGGCCAACCGGCGGCGGCTGCACATGGACGCGGTGCTGGGCGGCCTCTACGCGCTGGCCCGCCAGCACGGCGGCGCCGAGCACGCGCACGCCACGGCGGCGCTGGAGGCGCTCCACCCCGGCGCCCGCCACGAGCTCGACGCGCTGGCCGCCCGCGGGTGGGCGCGGCAGACCGACCGCGACGCCTGGTGCATCACCCCCGCGGGCGCGGCCGAGGCCGAGCGCCGCCACGTGGGCGCCGGCGAGGAGGTGGAGCCGTGATCGCGCTCTCGCCCGAGCAGGAGATCCAGTGGATCGCGGCGGTGACCGCCGCGGCGTGCGCCATCCCCGGCGTCTTCCTGGTGCTGCGGCGGATGGCGCTGATGAGCGACGCCATCTCCCACGCCATCCTCCTGGGGATCGTCCTCGGCTTCTTCGTCACCGGGAACGTCGCCTCGCCGCTCCTGATCGCCGCCGCGGCGGCCACGGGGGTGCTCACGGTGTCGCTGGTGGAGCTCCTCAACCGGACGCGGCTGGTGAAGGAGGACGCGGCGATCGGGCTCGTCTTCCCCGCCCTCTTCTCGCTGGGCGTCATCCTGATCTCGCGCTACGCGGGAAATGTCCACCTCGACGTCGACGCCGTCCTGTTGGGCGAGCTGGCCTTCGCGCCCTTCAACCGCTGGGTGGTGGGCGGCGTGGACCTGGGGCCGCGCACCCTCTGGGTGATGGTGGCGGTGCTGGCGATGGGGCTCGCGTTCGTGCTGGCGTTCTACAAGGAGTTGAAGCTGACGACCTTCGACGCGGCGCTGGCCGGGGCGCTGGGCTTCGCGCCGGGGCTGGTGCACTACGCCTTCATGACGCTGGTGTCGGTGACGGCGGTGGGGGCGTTCGACGCCGTGGGGTCGGTCCTGGTGGTGGCGCTGATGATCGCCCCGCCGGCGGCGGCGTACCTCCTCACCGACCGGCTCCCGCGGATGATCGTCCTCAGCGTGGTGATCGGGGTGGCGAGCGCGCTGGCGGGGTACTGGATGTCGTACCTCCTCGACGTCTCCATCGCGGGGTCGATGGCGACGATGACGGGGGTCTCGTTCGCGCTCGCCTTCCTCTTCGCCCCCGAGCGCGGGGCGCTGGCGCTGGCCCGCCGCCGCGCCCGGCAGCGGTGGGAGTTCGCGCAGACGATGCTCGCCATCCACCTCCTCAACCACGAGGGCTCGGCCGACGCCGCCGAGGAGAACCGCGAGGGGCACCTCCACGCCCACCTCCGCTGGCAGCCCGACTTCGCCCGCCAGGTGGTCCGCCGCGCCCAGGGCGCCGGCCTCGTCCACCGCGTCGACGGCGACCACCTGGCGCTCACCGACCGCGGCCGGACGGTGGCGAGCGAAGTGATTGGGGTATAGGCGCGAGCGCGCTATCTTGGTCCGTCCAGATGGTCCAATCCGGCGGCCGAGGAGGTTCGATGATGTGGAAGATGGAAGTTCGGCGGTGCGATGATGGTCTCGGCGTCATCCTCTCCGACGGGCTTGTCGAGCGGCTCGCGGTGGGCGGAGGCGATTCCCTGTTCGTGGTTCGCACGGAAGCTGGATACCTCCTCATGTCGACGGAGGACGACGCGCGAGCCGCTGAGATCTATGAGCGGGGGAGCCGCCGATACGCAAATGCGCTTCGCGAGCTCTCAGACTCGTGATCCACGAGACGGGCCCCGGCCGACGCGCCGG
>DATACF010000446.1:0-8437 GCA_036259235.1 Longimicrobium sp.
GCCTCTCTCTTCCGTGCCCCTTGCCGGTCAGGCCGGGACCGTCTCCGTCGGGGCCTCTTCCTCCCGCTCCAGGCCGCGGAGGAGGCGAGGGTCGAGGACGAAGGGGCCGAGCGGGAGGACTGACGCGGCCAGCGCGGCGGCGAGGCGCCTGAGCGGCCAGCGGTCCACGAGCGCCAGCTGCACGGCGGCGGCGCAGAAGGCGAGGAAGAGGAGCCCGTGCGCCATCCCCACCACGCGCACCATCTCCGGGCGCCCGGCCAGGTACTTGAGCGGCATCGCGATGCCGAGGAGGACGACGAACGAGGTCCCCTCGAGGAGCCCGAGGAGACGGAGACGGCGGACGGAGTTCTCGAACAGCACGGTGCTGGGCCTTCGGATCGGGGTGGCGGCGCCTGCGTGGGATCGCGGACACGACTACCCCCGACCGCCGCGACGGTTCGGCGCGTGGCTCCGCGCGCGCCTCCGTCCCCCATCCTCCGACATACCTTCGAAAGACCTGACTGCCCTCCCTCCACGCATCCGTGCGCTCCGAATGCGTCCTCTCCGTTCCCTTCCCAAACGCCTCCCCGGAGGGCATTATTAGGGCTTACGCACGCGACGCTCCGCCGGGCGGGACCGATCTCGCCAAACCGTTGTAGTACATCGCGTTGCCCTCGCACGACCTTCTGCCGGAAGCGCCCCCACAGCATGTCGTTCGTCCACCTGCACTGCCATTCCGAGTATTCGCTCCTCGACGGCGCCAACCGCATCGGCGACCTGATCAAGCGGGCGAAGGAGTTCGAGCAGCCGGCGCTCGCGCTCACCGACCACGGCTGCATGTTCGGCGCGTGGGTCTTCCAGGAGGCGGCCAGGAAGGCGGGGATCAAGCCGATCATCGGGATGGAGGCGTACGTCGCCCCGGGGTCGCGCCACGAGAAGGTCAAGCAGAAGGGGGAGAAGGGGTACTACCACCTGGTCCTCCTCGCCCGTGACTTCCAGGGGTACAAGAACCTCTCCAAGCTCACCTCCATCGGCTACACCGAGGGGTTCTACGGGAAGCCCCGCATCGACCGCGAGGTGCTGGCGAAGCACGGCGAGGGGCTCATCGTCACCTCCGCCTGCCTGGCCGGCGAGATCGCCCAGCATTTGATGGAGGACCGGTGGGAGCAGGCGCGCGAGGCCGTCGCCTGGCACCAGGAGGTCTTCCGCGACCGCTACTACCTGGAGGTCCAGGGGCACGACTCCGACGGGCAGGACGAGCTCAACCGCCGCATCTTCCGCCTGGCCGAGGAGATGGGCGTCCCCGTCGTCGCCACCAACGACACGCACTTCCTGAAGCCGGAGGACCACCAGGCGCACGACGTCCTCCTGTGCATCGGGCTGGGGAAGGACTTCACCGACCCCAACCGGATGAAGTACGACGACCAGCTCTACTTCAAGAACACCGACGAGATGGCGGCCCGCTTCCCCGGCCGCCCCGACGTGCTGGAGAACACCCTCCGGATCGCCGACGAGACCAACTGGTCGTATCCGAAGGGCTACCACGTCCCCGCCTTTCCCGTGGAGGAGGAGGGCTTCGTCACCGAGGACGAGATGCTCTCGGCGTGGGTGTGGAAGGGCGCCGTGGGGCACTACGCCAAGGACGCACCCGAGGGCGCGGACCCCAGGACGGTCCTCCCCGCCGACATCGTCGAGCGGGTGGAGTACGAGCTGGGCGTCATCACCAAGCTCGGCTACTCGGGGTACTTCCTCATCACCGCCGACTTCATCCGCTGGGCGCGCCACCACGACATCCCCGTCGGCCCCGGGCGCGGCTCGGCGGCGGGGAGCATCGTGGCGTACTGCATGGGGATCACGGACTGCTGCCCGATCAAGTTCGACCTCCTCTTCGAGCGCTTCCTGAACCCCGAGCGCGTGTCGATGCCCGACATCGACGTCGACTTCTGCTTCGAGCGCCGGGGCGAGGTCATCGAGTACGTCCGCGAGAAGTACGGGCGCGACGCCGTGGGGCAGATCATCACCTTCGGGACGATGAAGAGCCGCGCCGTCGTCAAGGACGTCGGCCGCACGCTGGGCTTCCTCCCCGCCGAGACCGACCGCCTGGCGAAGCTGATCCCCAACTCGCCCGCGCACTCGCTCACCGTCCAGGAGGCCGTCGACCAGATCGGCGAGGTCAAGGAGCTCTACGAGAAGGACGACCGCTACCGCCAGCTCCTCGACTACTCGATCACCCTGGAGGGGCTCTCGCGCCACTCCAGCGTCCACGCGGCCGGCGTGGTCATCGCGCCGGGGCCGCTCGACGAGTACGTGCCGATCTGCACCCAGAGCACCAAGGGCTCGGGGGGCGGGAGCGGCGAGTCGATCATCGTCACCCAGTACGACATGACCTGCCTGGAGAAGGCGGGGATGTTGAAGATGGACTTCCTGGGGCTGAAGACGCTGACGGTGATCTACGACGCGGTGGCGGCCATCCGCTCCCGCTACGGGAGCCTGCGCCATCCGAAGACGGGGAAGGAGTACGCGCGCCCCGAGGACTTCGAGCTCGACGACCCCGAGGTGTACGCCATGCTGGCGCGCGGCGGGACGGCGGGCGTCTTCCAGTTCGAATCGGCGCTGGCCACCGAGAAGCTCCGGCAGATGAAGGCCGACCGCTTCGACGACCTGATCGCCGCCAACGCGCTCCTCCGGCCGGGCCCGCTGGACATGGGGATGGACACCGTCTACATCCGGCGCAAGCTGGGGCTGGAGCCGGTGAAGTACGCCCACGAGTCGCTGGCCGAGGTGCTGGAGCCGACGTACGGCGTCATCGTCTACCAGGAGCAGGTGATGCGAATCGCCCAGATCCTGGCCGGCTTCTCCCTCGCCGAAGCCGACGTCCTCCGCAAGGCGGTGGGGAAGAAGGACGCCGAGCTGATCAAGAAGGAGCTGGGCGGCTTCGTCGAGCGCGCGGTCAACGACAAGGGACACGACCGGCGGCTGATCCAGGACCTCGCCGACCAGATCGAGGCGTTCGGCCGCTACGGCTTCAACAAGTCGCACTCCGCCGCCTACGGCCTCGTGGCCTACCAGACGGCGTGGCTCAAGTGCCACTACCCGTCCGAGTTCATGGCGGCGCTCATGTCGTCCGTCGTCGACAAGACCGACGACGTGGTGGCGTACATCGCCCACTGCCGCGAGATGGGGAAGTACCTCCCCCGCGTCGGGCGCGAGGGGGTGGCGGTCCTTCCGCCGCACGTCAACGAGTCGAACTGGAAGTTCGCCGTGGTGGGCGAGGGGGTGGGCCAGGTCCGCTTCGGGCTGGGCGCCATCCGCGGCGTCGGCGAGGGCGCGGTCCGGTCGATCCTGGCCGCCCGGATGGCCGAGGGGCCCTTCAAGTCGCTCTTCGACTTCCTCTGCCGGATCGACCTCCGCCTCTGCAACAAGCGGGTGGTGGAGGCGCTGATCACCGCCGGCGCGCTGGACGGCTTCGACACCGGGGGCGGGCGGGCGCAGCTCCTGGCGGGGCTCGACGCCGCCTTCCTCTCGGCCCAGGCGGTGCAGAAGGAGCGCGACAGCGCGCAGGACAACCTCTTCGGCGACCTCCTGGGCGGCGGCGGGGGCGACGCGCTGATCACGGCGCCGCCGCTCCCCAACGTACCCAAGTGGGCCGACGCCGAGCGGCTGGCGCGCGAGAAGGAGATCCTGGGCTTCTTCATCTCCGGCCACCCGCTCAACCGCTACCGCGAGGACCTGGCGCTCTTCGAGGGGCGGACGAACACCGTCACCCTTAAAGGCCAGCGCGACCAGAAGGTGGAGCTGGCGTGCGTGGTGACCGAGGCGGCGCGCCAGATCTCCAAGCGCGACGGGTCGGAGTGGGGGCGGATCACGGTGGAGGACTTCCACGGGACGGCCACCGTCCTTGCGTTCGGCGACTCGTGGGCTAAATACAAGGACGTGCTGCAGCAGGACACGCCCGTCGTGATCCGCGGCGCCGTCTCCAGCCGCGAGCGCGACGAGGAGGACCCGCCGATGTTCCTGGACGCGGCGGTCCGGCTCGACGACGTCCGCACCGGCGGCGAGGTGGGCGTGGTGATCGAGCTCGGCTCGGCCGGCACCGAGCCGGCGGCGGTCGAGCGCGCGAAGGCGATCCTGGCCGAGCACGCGGGCGCCGGCCCCGTCTTCGTCCTCTGGAAGAACGGCGGCGGCGACGCCGACGCCCCGCGGCTCAAGTCGAAGTCGCTCAAGGTGGCCCCCCGCGACGAGCTCCTGATGGCGCTCCGCGAGGCCCTCGGCGACGACCGCGTCCGCCTCCACCGCGACCCGCCGCCCATGGCCCCCCCGCGCGAGGAGCCCGCGTGGAAGCAGCGGAAGGCCCGCGCCGGCGCCGGAGCGGGGGGCGGGGAGTAGGAAGACTTCCGCTCGCGCGCCGATGCCGGTCGCGCGAACGGAGCCATGTAGACGCGCGATTCATCGCGCCAGCGGGACCGGCGTCTACGCGCTCGCTCGCGTGACGCACGGAAGCCAGGAACCCTCTCCCAGAATTGGGAGAGGGTGGCGAGCCTAAAGCGAGCCGGGTGAGGGGCCCCGCGGGGCCCGCCCCGAGCACGAACGGTCGAGAGTTTTCCGGCCTCGCGCCCGACTAAGCGCGACGCCCTGGAGAGGAATAGGGGATTTGGCAACGGTCGCACACCTGGACTTCGAGCGCGCCATCGCCGAGGTCGAGCAGCAGATCGAGCAGCTCCGCGGGCTGGCGCGCGAGCGCGGGCTCGACGTCACCAGCGAGCTGCGGTCGCTGGAGCGGAAGCTCCACGGGCTGAAGGAAGACACCTTCCGCAACCTCTCCCCCATCGAGCGGGTGATGGTGGCGCGGCACCCCCGCCGCCCGTACACGCTCGACTACCTGGAGACGGTCTTCACCGACTTCGTCGAGCTCTACGGCGACCGGATGTACCGCGACGACGCCTCCATCGTGGGCGGGTGGGCGCGGCTGAACGGCGACTCCGTCATGGTCATCGGCCAGCAGAAGGGCCGCGACATGAAGGAGAACCTGAAGCGCAACTTCGGGATGCCGCACCCGGAGGGGTACCGCAAAGCGCTCCGTTTGATGAAATTGGCGGAGAAGTTCGGACGTCCCGTCGTCACCCTGATCGACACCCCGGGCGCCTACCCCGGCCTCGGCGCCGAGGAGCGCGGCCAGGCCGAGGCCATCGCCCGGAACCTCCGCGAGATGGCGGCGCTGCGCGTCCCCGCCGTGGCGCTGGTGATCGGCGAGGGCGGCTCCGGCGGCGCGCTGGCCATCGGCGTGGCCGACCGCGTGCTGATGCTGGAGAACAGCGTCTACTCGGTCATCAGCCCCGAGGGGTGCGCCGCCATCCTCTGGAAGTCGGGCGCCGAGCGGGAGAAGGCGGCGAAGGCGCTCAAGCTGACCGCCGAGGACCTGGCGGCGCTGCACGTGATCGACGAGGTGATCCCCGAGCCCGCCGGCGGCGCCCACTCCGACTGGGACGCCACCATGGGGCGGGTGAAGGAGGCCCTGGCGCGGAACCTGAAGCAGCTCACGGAGTTGAGCGTGGAGGAGCTGCGGGCGAAGCGCTGGGAGAAGTACATGGGGATGGGCCAGTGGCGACAGGGCCGCTGAAACGTCCCGCATCCTTGAGGTGAACTTCCTCCGCCGCCGTGGCGACACGAGCGGCGAGGACATAGATGAGGGAGGAACCGTGAGGCTCGAGCTTCCGGTGATCCAGCCCCTCGCCGCCCCCGACGAGACGACCGGCTTCCTGGTGGAGGTCGGCTTCAAGGGGATGCGCAGGGGGTTCTTCGCGTCGCCCGACCTGACGCTCCGCGTCGGCGAGTGGGTGCTGGTGGACGTCGAGCGCGGCCGCGACGTGGGCCGCGTGAAGTCGCTGGGCGGCACCGCCCGGCGGAAGTGCGGCTCCGACGTCCCCGACGTCACGCCGATCCTCCGCCGCGCCGAGGCGCACGAGGTGCAGCAGCTGCACGTCCTCCGCGCCGACGAGGAGCGGGTGCGCCGCAAGACGCGCGAGATGGTGGAGGGGCACGGGCTCAAGATGAAGGTCAGCGACGCCGAGTGGCAGTGGGACCGGAACAAGCTGACCATCTACTTCACCGCCGAGCGCCGCGTCGACTTCCGCCAGCTGGTGCGCGACCTGGCGCGGACCTTCCGCACCCGGATCGAGCTGAAGCAGATCGGCGTCCGCGACGAGGCCGCGCAGCTGGGGGGCGTGGGCCGCTGCGGCCGCCAGCTCTGCTGCGCCACCTGGCTCCGCGAGATCAAGCCGATCTCGCTCCAGCTGGCCAAGGACCAGAACCTCTCGCTCAACCCCCAGCAGATCTCGGGGACGTGCGGGCGGCTGATGTGCTGCCTGACCTACGAGCACGACGCCTACCTCCAGGCCCGCAAGCGCTTCCCCCGCGAGGGGAAGACGGTGCGGACGGTCGTGGGCGCCGAGCGGGTGGTGTCCATCGACATCTGGCGGAACCTGGTGACGCTCCAGGACGAGCAGCGCCAGCGCCGCACCATCGGCCTCGACCAGCTCAAGGCCGAGACGGTGGCGCAGCCCGCCCCCGCCCCGCGCGAGAGCGCGCCGCTCCCGACGCCTTCGCAGAGCCAGCGGCCGCCCCGGCGCCCGCGCCGCCCCCCGGAGCCCAAGCCCGAATGAGCCGCCGCCGGTTCTACGTCACCACGGCCATCGACTACGCCAACGGCGACCCCCACCTGGGGCACGCCTACGAGAAGATCGGCGCCGACGCCGTCGCCCGCTTCCACCGGCTCGCGGGCGACGAGGTGCGTTTCTGCATGGGGATGGACGAGCACGGGCAGAAGGTGGCGCAGACGGCGGCCGCCAATGGCGTCGAGCCCCAGGCGCAGGTCGACCGGATCGCGGAGCGCTTCGAGGCGACGTGGGAGAGGCTCGGGATCTCCAACGACCGCTGGGTCCGCACCACCCAGCCGCACCACAAGCGGGGCGTGACGGCGCTGATCGAGCGGTGCTTCGAGCGGAGCCCGGACGACTTCTACGAGAAGACGTACGAGGGGTGGTACTGCGTCGGGTGCGAGCTCTTCAAGCGCGACAACGAGATCGTCGACGGGCGCTGCGTCCTCCACCCCACCCGCACGCTGGAGTGGACAGAGGAGCGGAACTGGTTCTTCCGGTTGTCCGCCTACCAGGACTTCCTCCGGGCGCACTTCGAGGCCAACCCGGACTTCCTCCGCCCCGAGGCGCGGCGGAACGAGATGCTGGCGCTGATGGACTCGGGGCTGGAGGACATCTCCATCACCCGCGCCCGCCTGGCGTGGGCCATCCCCTTCCCGAAGCCGTCTTCCAACGGCGAGACGCAGGGGACGTGGGTGTGGTTCGACGCGCTCCCCAACTACCTCACCGACACGGGGTTCCCGGACGCCGGCTTCGAGGCGTGGTGGCCGGCGCAGCTGCACGTGGTGGGGAAGGACATCGTCCGCCTCCACGCCATCGTCTGGCCGGCGATGCTGAAGTCGGCCGGGCTCCCGCTCCCCGAGGGGGTGTGGGGGCACGGCTTCGTGACGCTGGGGGGCGAGCGCTTCAGCAAGTCGTCGGGGGTGACGCTCGACCTGGGCGAGGCGATCGACCGCTTCGGGCCCGACGCGTTCCGCTACTTCCTCCTCCGCGAGGTGCCGTGGGACGCGGACGGCGCCTTCGGGTGGGAGCGCTTCACCGAGCGCTACACGGCCGAGCTGGCGAACGGGCTGGGGAACCTCGCCTCCCGCGCGCTCTCGATGGTCGAGAAGTACCGCGAGGGCGTGGTCCCCGCCGCGGGCGGGACGTCGCTGGAGGGGATGATCCCGGACGTCGTCGGGCGGTACCGCGCGGCGATGGAGGCCAACCTCCTCCACGAGGGCGCTTCCGCCGCGTACGAGCTCGTCTCTGCGGCCAACGCGTACGTGCAGGAGACGGCGCCGTGGAAGCTCTCCAAGGACCCCGCGCGCGCCGCCGACCTCGACGCGGCGCTGGCGGCGATGGTGCGCGCGCTCGCCGTCGTCTCGGTCCTCTTCGCCCCCTTCATGCCGGCGAAGATGGAGACGCTCTGGGGCCTCCTCGGCTCCGGGCGCGACCTGCCGGGGCTCGACGAGCTGGAGGCGCTCGACCCGGCCGGGTGGCGCGTCACCGCGGGCGAGGTCCTCTTCCCCCGCCCCGAGCCCGCGAAGGCGACGGCGTAGGCGCGATCGGGGCGTGATCGGGATCGGTTGATCGCGCCCGGTCCCGCCCTGTCATTCCGAGGGAGCCCCAGCGACCGAGGAATCTAGCCGAGGAATGAACCGGGGGCGGGTCTCGATGCCGGCCCGCCCCCGGTTTGTTTTCGCCGATCTCGCGCCGGGCGGTTGAATTGAAACCGCGGCTGGAACGGCACGAAGTCCGCCTGCGCGGACTGGGCGGGCCCCCCGTCGCGCGGGGAAAGCCCGTCGCCTCCGACGTCCCTCTCC
>DATACF010000447.1:0-1833 GCA_036259235.1 Longimicrobium sp.
GCCGCCCTCCTCCTCCTCTGCGCGACGGGCGAGGCGGCGGCGCAGGAGGGGCGTACGTGCTCGGAGGGGCGGCCGCCGGCGGCGCAGCCCGGGATCGGTCTCTTCCACTGCGTCGGCGGGTGGTGCGAGGTCTTCGCCCGCCGCGATCATGTCACGCTCCACCGCTTCTCGTCGGAGCCGCGCGTCTGGCGGATCGCGGCGGACGGGCCCGCCGCCGGGCGCCTCCGCGAGGGCGACGTCCTGGTCGCGGTCGACGGCGCGCTCGTCACCAGCGTGGAGGGGGGCCTCCGGCTCGCCAACCTCGCGCCCGGCCGCCCCGTGCGCCTCCGCGTCCGCCGCGCCGGCCGCGAGCTGGAGGTGGAGATCGTCCCCCGCCTCGGCTGCGGCTACCCGCGCCTCCTCGTCACCACCTCGGCGGAGCGCCCCGTCCCGTAGCTCCCCGCCCGGCATCGTCCCGACGACGCAGGCCCGCCGCGCATCCAGCGGCGGGCGGACCCCGGCTCGTCCCTTCGCTCGACCCACCAAAGACCTTACAGGCCAATCGATGAAGAAGACCGATATCCCATCCATCCTCCACGCCGTCCTCGCGATCACCCTCATGGCGGCGAGCGGCTCCCTCCCCGCGCCCGCGCCGCGATCCTCTCCGCCCTCGATCGCGCACGAGGGAGACGAGGCGGACGCGATCGGCGCGGTGATGCGCGAGTACCTGCGGCGGGTGGAGGCGTTCGGGTTCGCCGGGGCGGCGGCGGTGGAGGTCGACGGCCGGCTCGTCGTCTCGCGAGGATACGGGATGGCGGACCGGGCGAGGGGGATCGCCGTGACGGACGAGACGCCCTTCTACGTCGCCTCCGTCTCCAAGCAGTTCACCGCCGCCGCCGTCCTCCGGCTGGAGATGGAGGGGCGGCTGCGGACGGCGGACACGCTGGGGCGCTTCTTCCCCGGCGCACCGCCCGAGATGGCGCGGATCACCCTCCACCAGCTCCTCACCCACACCGCGGGGGTGGGCGAGATCACCATCGGCGAGGGGCCGGCGGACGCGGAAGACTTCGCGCGCGCCGTCTTCGCGCTCCCGCCGCGCTTCGCGCCGGGGACGGGGTTCGCGTACTCCAACACCGGCTACGCGCTCCTGGCCGCCGTGGTCCAGCGCGCCTCCGGCGAGGCGTTCGGCGCCTACCTCCACCGCGCCCTCTTCGCCCCGGCGGGGATGACGCGCACCGCCGCCGTCACCCACGCGGACCGTCTCCCCGGCGTCCGCGACGCGCGGGCGTACCGCGGCGGGATCGACTTCGGCGGCGCGCTGCGGCCGGAGCACACGGGCGCGTGGAGCGCGCTCGGGGGGACGGGCGTCGTTACCTCCGTCGCCGACCTGTACCGCTGGGAGCGCGCCCTCCGCGACACCGCCGTCCTCTCCGCCGCCGCGAAGGCGAAGCTTTTCGCCCCCGAGCGCGAGCGCTACGCCTACGGGTGGGTGGTGGCGCCCACGCGCCGGGGGACGACGCGCGTCACGCACGACGGGCTCCTCTTCCCCCACGGGTGGAGCGCCGCGTTCGACCGCTACGCCGACGAGGGGGTCGTCGTCCTCGCCGTCTCCGGCACCTTCGAGCGCGAGGGGCTGGCCGCGCCCGTCTCGCGCGACCTGGCCCGCATCGCCCTCGGCGGGAGCGTGGCCCTCCCCCCCGCCCCGCTGGCGCCCCGGCGAGCGCGGCGTCGTCCGGCCGGGGCGCCAGCGGGGCGGGGGGGAGGGCCACGCTCCCGCCGAGGGCGATGCGGGCCAGGTCGCGCGAGACGGGCGCGGCCAGCCCCTCGCGCTCGAAGGTGCCGGAGACGGCGAGG
>DATACF010000448.1:0-4872 GCA_036259235.1 Longimicrobium sp.
GCCGCCCTCGCCCAGGCCGCCGACGCGCGCCTCCGCGCCAGCCGCCGCGCCGCCGGCGCCGAGGCGTGGCGCGTCCTCACCCCCGTCCAGCGCGAGCGCGTCCGCGCGCTCATACTCGGCGGCCGCGGCGCCCGCCCCGGCCCCCCGCAGACCGCCCAATCCCCCCGGCGCCCCGGAAGCTGATCTCGCGCATCCGGCCAACGGCGAATCTCACGCAGAGAAGCAGAGCCAGCAGAGGAATCCCTCCGCTGGCTCTGCTTCCGTTGGCACTTTCGCACTTTCGCACTCACGCACTCACGCACTCACGGTTGTCCGCGCCGCCGCCGTCGTCTATCTTCCCCGCCCCTTTTCCAACGCATTTCCAGGACACGCATGCGGATCGAGATCGACGGCGACACGCTGTCGCTGGAGGACATCGAGCGGGTGGCCGCCGGGCCGGAGGCCGAGGTGGCGCTGGCGCCGGGAACGGAGGCGCGCATCCTCGCCTCGCGCGCGGTGGTGGAGGCCGCCGTGCGCGAGGGGCGCACCGTCTACGGCGTCACCACCGGTTTCGGGCGGCTGGCCGAGACGCCGATCCCGCTCGACAAGCTGGAGGAGCTCCAGCTGAACCTCATCCGCAGCCACGCCTGCGGGGTGGGCGCGCCGCTCCCGAGGGCCGAGACGCGCGCCATCACCCTCCTCCGCGCCAACGTCCTGGCGAAGGGGTTCTCGGGGGTGCGCCCCGAGGTCGTCCGCCAGCTCCTGGCGCTGCTCAACCGCGGCGTCCACCCGGTGATCCCCGAGCAGGGGTCGGTGGGCGCCTCGGGCGACCTGGCGCCGCTCTCGCACCTGGCGCTGGTCCTGGTCGGCGAAGGCCGGGCGGAGGTCGGCGGCGAGGTGGTGGACGGGGCCGAGGCGCTCCGGCGGGCGGGGCTCCAGCCGCTCGTCCTCCAGGCCAAGGAGGGGCTGGCGCTCAACAACGGGACGCAGGTGATGACGGGGATCGGCGCCCTCGCCCTCCTCCGCGCCGAGCGGGCGGTGGAGACGGCCGAGGTGGCCGGCGCCCTCTCGCTGGAGGCGCTCATGGGGACGCCGGACGCCTTCCACCCGGCCATCATGCGCGCCCGCCCCCACGCCGGGCAGGCCGCCAGCGCCGAGCGCCTCCGCGCGCTCCTGGCCGACAGCGAGATCCGCGAGAGCCACCGCCACGGCGACCCGCGGGTGCAGGACGCGTACGCGCTCCGCTGCATGCCGCAGGTGCACGGCGCGGCGCGCAACGCCTTCGCCTACGCGCGCCAGGTGCTGGAGGTGGAGTCGAACAGCGCCACCGACAACCCGCTCATCTTCCCCGACGAGGGCGACGGCGGGACGGTGATGAGCGGCGGCAACTTCCACGGGCAGCCGATCGCGCAGGTCCTCGACCTCCTGGCCATCGCGCTGGCGGACCTGGCGTCGATCTCGGAGCGGCGGATCGAGCGGCTGGTGAACCCCGACCTCTCGGGCGACCTCCCGGCGTTCCTGACGCGCGAGCCGGGGCTGCGCTCGGGGTTCATGATCGCGCAGATCACGGCGGCCGCGCTGGCCAACGAGTGCAAGGCGCTCTCGCACCCGGCCAGCGTCGACTCCATCCCCACCGGGGCGGGGAAGGAGGACCACGTGTCGATGGGGGTCACCTCGGCGCTCAAGCTCCGGCGCGTCCTCGCCAACGTCGAGACGGTGCTGGGGCTGGAGGTGATGATCGCCGCGCAGGGGGTGGACTTCCGCAAGCCGCTCCGTCCCGGGCGCCGCGTCGAGCGCGCCTACGACCTCGTCCGCGAGCGCATCCCCCCGCTCGACGAGGACCGCATCCTGGCGCCCGACATCGAGGCGGCGGCCGCGCTCGTCCGCGAGGGGGCGCTGGCGGAGATCTGGCGCGGGTAGGCGGGACTCTCGGTATTTTCGGCCTTTCCCTCTTGGGTCTCACGCAGAGCAGCAGAGTCAGCAGAGAACTTCAATGGGGTTCTCTGCTGACTCTGCTGCTCTGCGTGAGGCAATGCCGTAAGGATTCGATCAGCCGCTGCAGTAGGTGTGGTCCTGCGGGCCGGCGCAGGTCTGGTACTGGCACGAGCCGTACTGGCCGCAGGTGAGGTTGATGTCGCAGGTGGTGTTGTACGGGCCGCCGTAGGTGCAGTCGCAGAGGTCCTGGTCGCACGTCGTCTCGCAGGTGTTCCCGCCGTACGTCCCCGCGGGGGTGCAGACCTCGCCGGTACAGGGGAGCGCCTCGCCGCTCGCGTTCGCCTCCACCGTCCCGCGCGCGGCGGCGGCGGCCGAGGTCTCGAACGACTCCACCGCCAGCTCTTCGAGGCGCAGCGACAGCTTCTTCATCCCGTCCTCCAGGGTGTGTGGGGGGAAGACCGGCGGCCCACTTCCGCCGGGACGGCCCTCGGCCGCCGCCCCTGAGGATGCGTCGCGTGCGGTCGCGGGGCAAACGGTGTCGATCCGCGGCCGGTGGGGGTGGACGCTCCGGCGCGCGCGCTCTAGACTTCGCCGTGGGAAAGCCTACAGCGCCCGGGGTCGCCGGGGGCTCGCAACGAAGGGAGGCACGACATGGCAACGCAGCCCGCCCCCGTTCGCCGGTGGACGTACGAGGAGTTCCGCGCGCTCCCCGACGACGGCAATCGCTACGAAGTGATCGCCGGAGACCTGTACATGACGCCTGCCCCGCGGCCGGTCCACCAGCGCGTGGCGTTTCAACTGGGCTATCTGATCGAAACGTACATCCAGGAACACGATCTCGGCGGTTGGGTGATTCCCGGACCCGTCGACGTCCTCTTGGCCGAGGGCGACTACCTGGAGCCGGACCTGGTGTACGTCCGCGAAGACCGCCTCGACACCGTTACCAAGCGCGGCGTCGAGGGCGCGCCCGACCTCGTCGTCGAAGTCCTCTCCGAGAGCACCGCCGCGCGCGACCGCGGGATCAAGCGCCAGCGCTACGCCTGGTTCGGCGTCCCCGAGTACTGGGTGGTCGACGTCGACGCGCGGCAGGTCGAGGTGTACCGGCTCGGCGAGGACCCGGTCCGGCCGCGGATCGAGCGCGAGACCCTGAAGTGGCAGCCGGCCGCGGATGGACCGATGGTGGAGATCTCCGTCCAGAAGCTGATGGCCGACCTGGCCCGCATCAAGTAACGATCCAGCGAACCCCCTTCGAGACCCGATGACCGTCGCCGCCGAACCGCAGTCCCGTGTGATCCGCGCGCCGCGCGGGAGCGAGCTCTCCTGCCGCGGGTGGCAGCAGGAGGCCGCGCTCCGGATGCTGATGAACAACCTCGACCCCGACGTCGCCGAGCGCCCCGAGGACCTGGTGGTCTACGGCGGCACCGGGCGCGCCGCGCGGAGCTGGGAGGCGTTCGACGCCATCGTCGCCACCCTCCGCGACCTCGCCGACGACGAGACGCTGATCGTCCAGAGCGGGAAGCCCGTCGCCGTCTTCCGCACCCACCGCCACGCGCCGCGGGTGCTGATCGCCAACAGCAACCTCGTCCCCCGCTGGGCCACCTGGGAGCACTTCCGCGAGCTGGAGCGGCAGGGGCTGATGATGTACGGCCAGATGACGGCCGGCTCCTGGATCTACATCGGCACGCAGGGGATCCTCCAGGGCACCTACGAGACCTTCGGCGCCGTCGCCCGCCAGCACTTCGGCGGCTCGCTCAAGGGGACGTGGACGCTGACCGGTGGGATGGGGGGGATGGGCGGCGCGCAGCCGCTGGCGGTGACGATGAACGACGGGGCCGTCCTCTGCGTCGAGGCCGACCCCTGGCGGATCGAGCGGCGGATCCAGACCCGCTACTGCGACCGGATGACGCACGACCTCGACGAAGCGCTGCGCTGGACGCTGGAGGCCCGCGACCGCGGCGAGGCGCTCTCCGTCGGCCTCGTCGGCAACTGCGCCGAGGTCCTCCCCGAGCTCGTCCGCCGGGGCGTCGTTCCCGACGTCCTCACCGACCAGACCAGCGCCCACGACGCCCTCGGCGGCTACGTCCCCGCCGGGCTCTCGGTCGAAGAAGCGGCCGCGCTGCGCGAGGGCGATCCGCAGGAGTACCAGCGGCGGTCGATGGCGTCGATGCGCACGCACTGCGAGGCCATGGTCGAGCTGATGCGCCGCGGCGCCGTCACCTTCGACTACGGGAACAACCTCCGCGGGCAGGCCAAGGACGCGGGGTACGCGGACGCCTTCGCCTTCCCCGGCTTCGTCCCCGCGTACGTCCGCCCCCTCTTCTGCGAGGGGAAGGGCCCCTTCCGCTGGGTGGCGCTCTCCGGCGACCCCGCCGACATCCACCGCACCGACGAGCTGGTGCTGGAGCTCTTCCCCCACGACGAGCACCTCCGCCGCTGGATCGCCCACGCCCGCGAGAAGATCGCCTTCCAGGGGCTCCCGGCCCGCATCTGCTGGCTGGGCCAGGGCGAGCGCGCGAAGTTCGGCGTCGCGCTCAACGACCTGGTCGCGAAGGGCGAGCTCAAGGCCCCCATCGTCATCGGCCGCGACCACCTCGACACCGGCTCGGTGGCCTCGCCCTTCCGCGAGACCGAGGCGATGAAGGACGGGAGCGACGCCGTGGCCGACTGGGCCATCCTCAACGCGCTGGTGAACGTGGCCAGCGGCGCCAGCTGGGTCAGCTTCCACCACGGCGGCGGGGTGGGGATCGGCAACTCGCTCCACGCCGGCCAGGTCATCGTGGCCGACGGGACCCCCGAGATGCGCGAGCGGCTGGAGCGCGTCCTCACCAACGACCCCGGGATGGGGGTGGCCCGCCACGCCGACGCGGGGTACGACGCGGCCGTGGCGACCGCGCGCGCCCAGGGGGTCCGCCTCCCGATGCTCACCTGACGGAGGCGCCCCCGCCGGCGCCCCCCCCC
>DATACF010000449.1:0-3116 GCA_036259235.1 Longimicrobium sp.
GAATTGCACGGGGCAGACAGCCGTAGAACTGCCCCTGAAGCGGGGTTTGCCCAACTCCAGGCCCTTGACACCAGCGCGTCCTCATAGAAGGGATGCGAGCGCGAAGCGGCGAGACCCGCCGGCACCGCAGTTCAGAGGCACTGCGCGGGGCTCGCCTCCGTTAGCGGGCGTAGTGTGCCCGCTTACGGAGCCGCAGCCCGACCCCGGCGCCAGCCGGGGGCACGCCCGAACCGGGCCGTTCAAAGTCAGCCCATCAGCGTCGCCATGATCGCCTTCTGCACGTGCAGGCGGTTCTCGGCCTCGTCCCAGACGCGCGAGCGGGGGCCCTCGATGACGCCGTCTGTCACCTCCTCGCCGCGGTGCGCCGGGAGGCAGTGCAGGAACAGGGAGCGCTCGCTGGCCGTCTCCATCAGCGCCTCGTCCACGCAGAAGCCGGCGAAGTCGCGCATCCGCTTCGCGGACTCCTCCTCCTGGCCCACGGAGGCCCACACGTCGGTGTTCACCACGTCGGCGCCGGCGACGGCCTCGCGGGGGTCGTGGGTGACGACGACCTTCGCGGCTCCACGGGCGCGCTCCAGGATCCCGGCGTCGGGCTCGTACCCGGCGGGGAAGGCCAGCCGCAGCTCGAACCCGAAGCGGTAGGCGGCGTTGAGCCAGGAGTTGGCCATGTTGTTGCCGTCGCCCACCCAGGCCACCTTGACCGTGGACAGGTCGGGGCCCAGGTTCTCGCGGATGGTCTGGAGGTCCGCCATGATCTGGCAGGGGTGCAGCAGGTCGGTCAGACCGTTGATGACCGGCACCGAGCCCCACTCCGCCAGCTCCTCCGGGTCGGACTGGTCGAAGGTGCGGATCATGATCCCGTCCACGAAGCGCGACAGCACCCGCGCGGTGTCGCGGATGGGCTCGCCGCGGCCGAGCTGGATGTCGCGCGAGGAGAGGAAGAGCGCGTGCCCGCCCAGCTGGTAGGTGCCCACCTCGAACGAGACCCGGGTGCGGGTGGAGCTCTTGGCGAAGACCATCGCCAGCGTCTTCCCGGCGAGCGGCTTCCCGGTGTACTCCCCCCGCTTCATGCGCGCGGCGAGGTCCAGGATCTCGTACAGCTCCTCCCGGGAGAAGTCCGGGATGGCGAGGAAGTGGCGGGTCTGGTTCCGGGTCATGTCGGGTCTCGGAAGGGGGTTGCTGGATCCGGCGGCGGGAAGATAGCACGCGCCCCCGCCCGCGACCACACCCGCGCGGACCCTTCGCCCCGGCACGGCGTATGATAGCTCCTGCCCTGCGCCGCGCCCTTCCGGCGGCTCCCACGCACAGCCACTCACCACGGGGACCATGAAGCGGATCCTTGCCCTCACCCTCGCCGCCGCCGCGGGGCTCGCGGCCTGCGACAAGTCGCCGACCGGGCCCCGCGGCAGGGTCCCCAGCGTCGGCGAGGAGGTGCAGCTCAACGTCAACTTCGACGACAACTGCGCCAACGCCGTGTTCCGCCCCGGCACGGTGATGGCCGTCTCGGACCGCGCCGTGGTCGTCGCCGACCAGACCAACCCGTCGGGCGGCTTCAGCGACCAGGACTTCCGGGACTTCGCGGAGGCGTTCGACGACGTCGTCTGGCCGACCATGGTCGCCTCCTTCGGCGAGCCCACCGACATCGACGAGAACGGGCGGGTGGTGGTCTTCTTCACCCGCGCCATCAACCAGCTCACCCCGCCGTCGTCGACCTTCTACGTCAACGGGCTCTTCTTCTCGCGCGACCTCTTCCCCAAGAAGGCGACCGCCGAGCTGGGCGCCTGCGGCTCCAGCAACTTCTCGGAGCTGCTGTACATGCTGGTGCCGGACCCGTCGCGCGGCGGCGTGTTCGGCTACGAGAGCGTGAAGCGCAACACCGTGGGGGTGATGGCGCACGAGACGCAGCACCTCGTCAGCGCGTCGCGGCGCCTGTACACGGTGAAGGCGGGGGAGGCATGGAACGAGGCCGTCTGGCTGAACGAGGGGCTCAGCCACGTCGCCGAGGAGCTGGTCTTCTACCAGCAGAGCGGGCTGGGCCCGCGCCGCAACCTGGCCGGCCCCTCCTTCCCGGCGGGCTCCGCGGCCAACACGGCGTTCTTCGCCTACATGGCGCCCAACGTGACGCGCTACTACGAGTGGGTCCGCTCGCCCGAGCAGAACTCGGTGTTCGAGACCGACGACGACCTGGCGACCCGCGGCGCCGCGTGGAACTTCCTGCGCTACGCCGCCGACCGCCGCGCCGGCGACGACGCCGCGCTGTGGAAGTCGCTGGTGGACTCGCGCCAGGTGGGGATGGCGAACCTCCGCGCCGCGCTCGGCACCGACCCGGTCCCGCTCCTGCGCGACTGGGCGGTCTCGGTGTACGCGGACGACGCGGTGGCGGGGGTGGACGCCCGCTTCACGCAGCCGAGCTGGAACTGGCGCGGCCTGCTGCAGGGCGGGCTCCCGCTCACCGTGCGGCAGCTGGCGGGCGGCTCCGCGAGCTTCTCGCTGGACCCGGGCGCCGCGTCGTACCTCCGCTTCGGGGTGGGCGCCGGTCGCGCGGAGCTGCGCGTCACCTCGGGCGGGGTGGCGCCGTCGGGCGCCTGCGCGGCGGTCCCCGCGCTGGCGGTGGGACAGGTGCACACGCTCGCCCCCGCGGCCGGGCAGGCGCTCTGCGTGGACGGCGCGGGCGACTACACGCTGGTGGCGTTCTACGGCGCGGAGAGCGAGGGCGACGCCCTCCCGGTGTCGGTGGCGGCCACGGGGGTCCAGGCGGTGATCCCGCCGCCGAGCCCGTCGCGGGCGCCGCTCGCCGCCCGGGAGCTCGGCGCGGAGGTGTACCACGAGGACGCCGGGGTCCGGCAGCGCCTGCACGAGCGCCAGCGCGAGCTGGACGCGCTGGTCCGGGGCGGAGGCGCCCGCTTCTCCTCGGCTGCCGCCGCCGCGCCGGACCCGACGAAGCTCTACCTCTCGGTGATGCGGACGCGCTGAGCGCGCGTCCCCCGCGCGGTGGGCGACTTCCTGATCCTGGACGCGGTGCGCGCCTCCGGCGGCGCGGCGGTGGCCGTGCCCGACGAGGAGATGCGGCGCTGGACCCCCGTCGTGGGCGCCGACACCGGGATCTTCTGCGCGCC
>DATACF010000450.1:0-3660 GCA_036259235.1 Longimicrobium sp.
CTCGCCACCCTCTCCCACAAGTGGGAGAGGGGACCTGGGGGCTCCGCGTGTCCGTCCGAACCTGGCGCGAGAAGAAAAAAGTCCCTCCCCCGCGGGTGCGGGGAAGGGACGGGGCGCGAGAGTCGCGACGGTCGTGCGAGCGGGCGTGAAAGGGCCCGCTCCGGGCGGGGGTCAGAGGAGCCCGCCCTCCTTGTCGCGCTCGCCGCGCCAGACGGCGTCGTCGTCGTGCTCCTCGGTCTCCTGCACCGCCTCGTAGGCGGGGACCGGGGCGTGGCGCGTGGTCCGCATGGTGCCCTCCCACCCGCAGGCGGTGCACCAGCGGCGGCCGAGGAAGCGGCGGACCGGCCTCAGGAGGGCCACGCGGATGGGGAGGGTCTCGCTCCCGCACCGTGGGCAGTCGCGGCCGGACGGGAGGAGCGCCACCAGGAGCGCCAGCGGGGCCAGCAGCATCACCACCCACAGCGCCGTCATGAACGTCCAGAACATGGCTCCCCCCCTTCGCGTCGCGGTCCCTTGCGCGCCCTTCGCGCTCGTGGAGGAGATCAGGCAAGCGCCATGCCCAACCGCGGGGTCCGCGGCGGGTCCCCGCCCGCCCTGTTGCGGCCGTCTAAATTCATCCAGATGAACATCTTATCCGTCGACCCCGAGACGCCCGCCCCGGAGGCCCTCCAGCGCGCCGCGGAGGTGCTCCGCGGGGGCGGGCTGGTGGCCTTCCCCACCGAGACCGTGTACGGGCTGGGGGCGCACGCCCTCGACCCCGCGGCGGTGGCGCGGATCTACGCGGCGAAGGGGCGCCCGGCGTACAACCCGCTGATCGTCCACGTGGCCGGCGTGGACGCGGCGCGCGCCCTCGCCCGCGAGTGGAGCGACGCGGCCGGGCGGCTGGCGGAGCGCTTCTGGCCGGGGCCGCTGACGCTGGTCGTCCCCCGGACGGACGGCCTCCCCGACGCGGTGAGCGCGGGGCTGCCGACGGTGGCGCTCCGCGTCCCCGGGCACCCGGTGGCGCTGGGGCTCCTGGAGGCGGCGGGGGTCCCGGTGGCGGCCCCCAGCGCCAACCGCTCGACGCAGGTGTCGCCGACGACGGCGCAGCACGTCCGGCGGGGGCTGGGGGGCGCGGTGGACCTGATCCTCGACGGCGGCCCGTGCCCGGTGGGGATCGAGAGCACGGTGCTGAGCCTGGCGGGCGAGGTGCCGACGATCCTCCGCCCGGGGTCGGTGTCGCTCGACGAGATCGCGGCGGTGGTGGGCGAGGTGGCGCCCTCGCCGGGCGAGGCGCCGCGCGCGGGGGCGGCCCTCCCCTCGCCGGGGATGATGGACCGCCACTACGCCCCCCGCGCCGAGGTGCGGCTCTTCGACCCCGCCGAGCGCGAGCGGGTGTTCGGCCGCTCGGCGTGGGCGGCGGGCGAGGTGGGGACGGTGGGGGTGATCGCCTTCGCGCCGGCGGCCGCCGCGAGCGGGGAGGTGATCGAAATGCCGGCCGACGCGCGGGCGTACGCGGCGCGGCTGTACGCGGCCCTCCACGACCTCGACGAGCGCGGGTGCGCGATCGTGTGGATCGAGCAGGTGCCGGAGGACGCCGCGTGGGCGGGGGTGCGGGACCGGCTGCGGCGGGCGGCGGCGTAAGGAAGTGCGTGAGTGCGTGAGTGCGTTGGGTTCGGAGCGGGGGGCGGGCGCCGCGCGGGGCCCTCACCCGGCTCGCTCAGGCTCGCCACCCTCTCCCAATTGTGGGAGAGGGTTGTTTGCATCCGTGCGCGGCGCATGCGGTGGAGTGAGGCGGGGCTCGTAGGTCGCGGATCGGGTGAAGTTCTCCCCTCCCCCCGCACGCCGAATTGCGAGCGCGTTCCACCGCGGGCGGGGGATGCGAAGGAGATCGCGTCACGCGGACGGAAGGGGCGGCAGCGGTAAGTCCCCCGGAAGATGTGCGGAGGGAGACTCGCCGGGTGGGGTTTCCGGCGAGGCTCACTCCGCGGGCGGGGAGACCCACAGGGGTATCGTGGGGCTCCCCGCCCCCGCGTAGGAGACGCGCGCGCCGCCACGAGGAACCGGAGGAATGCGCCAATGCCCGGCGGCGCGCGTGGCTCCGGAGCGGTCCCGCATCCACACCCTGCCCCGCACGACCCGACCCGACCACCAGACTCTCCTGAAAGCGCAGACGACGACGCACGTTCGCCCCCATCGGGTGTACATGGTCAAACGCTTGCGAGTCCAGTAGATTGGGGCGCCGAAATCGCCCCACCCGAAGGATACCCGACCTTGACGCAGACGACGACGACACGCACGGAGCTGGTCGAGGGGCTCATCGCCCGCTTCCCGCACATCCCCCGCGAGGCGGTCCTCAAGGAGGACCTGCTCCGCACCGGCATCGCCTTCGACGACACGGCGCTCACCGACAACCTCGACGGCGAGATCAAGCCCAAGTCGTACTTCATCTTCTCCTTCGACCAGAAGCCGCTGGCCCAGCTCGGCAACGCCGCCAGGCGCCGCCCCCCCGAGGAGATCGCGCTGACCGGCGGCCCCTGGGAGCTGCGCCGCACCATCGTCTCGGTGCGCGTCAACCCGGACTCGCCGTACCGCGTCTCGCGTGGGCCCACGGGCGGCCTCCACCTGGTGCTCGACGGCCGCACCATCGCCGACGTCGGCCTCCCGCCGATGCCCGAGTACTACCGGCACAGGCTGGAGAACGGGAAGACGGTGATGGAGATCGCCCCCACCATCCAGTGGGGGTACCTGGTCTACCTCACCGTCCTCCGCCTCTGCCAGTACTTCGGGGCGAAGGAGGAGTGCCAGTACTGCGACATCAACCACAACTGGCGCCAGCACAAGCAGGAGGGCCGCCCGTACACCGGCGTGAAGCCCGTCGACGAGGTGCTGGAGGCGCTGGCGATCATCGACCGCTTCGACACGGCGAAGGCGTCGAAGGCGTACACGCTCACCGGCGGCTCGGTGACCAGCAAGGTCGACGGGCTGGCGGAGGCCGACTTCTACGGCCGCTACGCGGAGGCCATCGAGGCGGCGTTCCCCAACCGGTGGATCGGCAAGGTGGTGGCGCAGGCGCTCCCGAGGGAGGACGTGCAGCGCTACAAGGACTACGGGATCAAGATCTACCACCCCAACTACGAGGTGTGGGACAAGCGCCTCTTCGAGATCATCTGCCCGGGGAAGGAGCGCTACGTGGGCCGCGAGGAGTGGCACCGGCGCATCTTCGACGCGGCGGAGGTCTTCGGGGCGCGCTACGTGATCCCCAACTTCGTGGCGGGCGTCGAGATGGCGCGGCCGTACGGCTTCGCCACGGTGGACGAGGCGATCCGCTCCACCGCCGAGGGGCTCGACTACTTCATGAGCCGGGGGGTGACGCCGCGCTTCACCACCTGGTGTCCCGAGCCGGCGACGCCGCTGGGGAAGGAGAACCCCGAGGGGGCGCCGCTGGAGTACCACATCCGCCTCCTCGAGGTCTACCGCGAGACGCTGGAGAAGCACGGCCTCAAGCCGCCCCCGGGGTACGGCGTGGCGGGCGCGGGGAACGCCGTCTTCTCGGTGAGCTCGTTCATGGACACGCTCCGCCCCGACGAGGTGACCGAGGAAGAGGCCGTCCCGGTGGCGGTCTGACCCCGCCCGTCGCAGCGCGAAAACGGCGGCCCCGCTCCGAAGCTCGGAGCGGGG
>DATACF010000451.1:0-8055 GCA_036259235.1 Longimicrobium sp.
CCGCCGCGTCGGCCCTGCGGTCGTAGAGGAGCTCCACCCGGTAGCGCCCCTCGCGCAGGAGTGAGGGCGAGGTGGCCAGCTCGGCGCGGAGCTGCTCGCGGCGGGGGACGCCCACCAGGCGGCCGTAGCCGTCCACCGCCACCCCGGCCTCCACGAAGAGGTCGAGGGGGAGGGGCCCCTTCTTGGCCAGGTCGTCCGGCGTCACCGCGTTCTCCGTCCCCGCCTCGAAGACGCGGAGCTGGAGGCCGCGGAGGATCCCGGGGACGTGGGCGAGCGCCGCGTGCTGGCGGTCGCGGGCCAGGAAGTAGCCGCTCTCGCGCTCCAGGTCGCGGGCGCGGAGGACCTGCCCCTCGCGGTAGTCGTTGCGCGCCAGCGGGGCCGAGGCGGTGCCGTTCGCGGGGCTCACGCGGTCCTCCCTTCCAGCGCGGCCAGCCGCGCCCGGGCGTCGGTCCCCCACTGCACGGGGACCTCGCGCTCACCCGAGGCGATGGCGCGCGCCTGCCGCACGATCGACTCGTACTGCTCCTGGGTGAGGGGGACGCGCCCGGACACCACCTTCCGCGCCTCCTCGTACCCCAGCTTCGCCAGCGCCCCGAAGGTCCGGATCCCCGCGCGGTAGAGCTGCGCCTCGGTCTTGGCCCCGATCCCGTCGATGGCCTCCTTGAAGGGGGCCGGGTCGAGCGCCGAGGCGTCGGCCGCGCCGCCCGCCGGGGCCGGAGCCGGGGCCGTGGCGGAGGGCTTCTCGCGCGGGTCCGGCACGATCGTCTTCCCGGCCGCCGGCGACGGCTCGCGCGAGGCCATGGCGATGGGGCGGGCCAGGTAGCGCGAGGCGTCGTACTTCAGGTAGTTCCCCGCCGCCGGATAGCGGCGGACCTCGATGGAGACCACGCGCCCCTCGACGGTCCACATCGTCGCTTCGGACCCCCAGGGCGCCCAGAGGTCGCTCACCTGGTAGAGCCCCAGCCGCCGCACCTCCGTCTCGCCGCCGAACTGCGTCAGCCACTCCTCGACGCGGTCGGGGAGGTCGGGCGAGACGTCGCCGTTGGAGACGTCGCGCTCGGTGACGAAGAGCCCGCGGGCGCTCAGCAGCACCCCCGCCTCGTCGGCGCCGCGGAAGTAGGCGTCGTAGAGCGAGACGCGGTCGGCGCGCCACCACCCCGAGCGGGGGAGGAGCGCCTCGCGGCCGGGGGCGTGCGTGTCGATCCCCACGATGTAGCACCCCGCGCCCCCGCAGGCGGCCAGCCGCTCGTCGACCACCACGTGCGCCAGGCGGACCCCCGCGCGGTCGCAGCAGTCGTCGCACCCCGGCGCCAGGTACGCCTCGCGGAGCCCGTCGACCAGGTTCCCCACCACGGCCGCCAGGAAGCCCCCGGGGTTGCGGAGGAGGGCCTGCGGGACCTCGCACACCGCCGTCCCCGGCGCCGCGCCCCGCGACGCCAGCGCCCGCCCTCGCGCGCCGCCGTCGGCCTCGAAGACACCGCCGTCGCGCTCCTGGTCGGGCGGGAGGGCGTCGCGGAGGGCGCAGAGGAGGGCGCGGACGCCGCACGCCGAGGGGGCCGGGTCGTCGTGGAGGAAGCGGAGGAGGGCGTCGATGACGGCCCGCGCCCGGTCGTTGGGGCCGCTCCCGGCCGAGACCTGGAGGGCGTAGGCGAGGCGCTCGAAGAGGCGCCGCCCCTGGCGGCGGAACTCGGCGGTCCGCTCCTTCGACCGCTCCTCGGCCGAGACCTCCGCCAGCGGCTCCACGCAGAGGCGCACCGAGGCGGCCTCGCGCGAGGGGCGGCACTCCGGGCGCGGGTCGCACGAGCCGCGCTGGGTGACGACGGGGACGGGGTCGCGCCCCTCCCACGCCGGCTCGGCGCGGAGGACGAAGGTGCGCAGCCGCGCCGGGGGCTCCTCGGTGGCGGAGGTCCCCCGCGCCGTGAGGGCGAACTCGGCGCGGGTGACGGTCCCCGGGCGGGCGGCGACGGCGCGGACGGCGGCGCGGTAGCCGCCGGCCTCGGCGCGGAGGTCGGACTGGTGGCCCTGCCCGGCCGTGTCGATCCGGTACCGCCCCCCCGCGTCGGTGACCGCCGACGCGCTCGTCCCCTCGATGCGGAGGGTGGCGCCGGCGATGGGGCTCCCCGTCGCCGCGTCGGTCACCCTCCCGAGGACGACCGCGGAGCGGGAGGCGGTCTCCTCCGACGGCTCGACGGCGTCGAGGCGGACCGGCCCCTCCTCGGCGGGGGCCTCGATCGGGCCGCCGCCGCAGGGGTCCACCGGAAGGCGGCACGCCGCGATGGCCGCGCAGAGGTCGAGGCGGACGGGCTCGCACACCACCAGGTCTCCGCCGCAGCAGGCCACGGCGTAGCCGGGGTCGACGATCACCCACCCGGGGTTCTCGGGGTCGCAGCGGACGTGGAGCCCGCAGACGACGCCCACGCCGTCGACGTAGCGGCGGAGCGCGAAGCGCTCCTCGACGTAGCGCTGGCCGAGGCGGAGGGCGTCGGCGGTCAGGAGCTGCCCGGCGCTGAAGAGGGGGCGCTCGAGGCAGGGGACGCCGCACCGCTCGGGGCCGCGGCACTCGCAGTCGCCGGGGACGGGGCGGGGGCCCTGGTCGTCGCACCCGCACCCGCGCGACGGGGCCGCGCGCGTCGACGCCCCGCCGCACCCGCAGGGGGAGGCGCTCATCGGTTGTCCTCCTTCCAGGTGTCGCGGACGTAGAACCAGCTCTCGAAGGTGCCGCCGGGGGTGCCGTTCCCGCTCCCGCGGCCGTTGACGTCGCCGCCGGTGTGGGCGGCGCTCACCGGGCGGCCGTGGCAGTCGAGGACGAAGTCGCCCAGGATCCGCACCCGCACCCAGCTCCCGGCGATGGAGTGGCGGCCGGTGAGGAGCGGGCGGGGGATGGCGAAGACGGCGCACCGCCCGTTGGCCGACAGGCGCGGGGTGGTCTCGCCGTCGTCGCCCTCCTCGGGGACGAGGACCTGCTCCCAGGCGCCCGAGGGGCCCAGGTAGCTGACCTCGAAGGTCATGGGGTTGATCCCCCGCCGGAAGCCGTCGGCGGGGCGGAGGCGGCGGGAGAAGCGCACCACCAGCCGCCCGTCCATCTCCTCCAGGAGGCGCCGCAGCGGGAGCTCGCCCCCGTGCGGCCAGTTGACGCCGGTGATCCGCGTCAGCCCCGTCGGCGGCACCAGGACCCTGCGGTGCGTGGTGTCCCAGCGGAGCCGCCCCTGGGCGTCGCGCCAGAGGGCGGCGAGGACGACGCACTCGCCGCAGGCGCACCCGGCGTCGCAGGGGACGGTGTCGCCGCGCCCCTCGCGGCAGTCGTCCTCGAAGTCCGTCTCGCAGTCGGCCTCGGTGACGGGGCGCCAGCGGGGCCAGCACGCGTCGGAGATCTTGTCGGCGGCGACGACGCGGAGCTCCACCTCCTCGCGGACGCGGCCGTGCTCGTGCTTCACCGGCTCGCAGAGGTCGTCGGCGTAGAGCGCCGGCTGCGGGTCGGTGAGGCACTCCACCCGGCACGCCACGATGAACCACTCGGGGTCGGGGAGGCGCTCCGGCTCCTCGCCGCCCGGCCCGCCCTGCCCGGGGCCGCCCTGGCCCGGCTTCCCCTGCCCGGGGTTCCCCTGGCCCGGATTGCCCTGACCCGGCTTCCCCTGCCCGGGATTCCCCTGGCCCGGATTGCCCTGGCCGGGATTCCCCTGGCCGGGATTCCCCTGGCCCTTCTCGACCGGAACGTCGGTCTCGCCGACGGGAATGGGGACGACCCACGGACCGGTCTCCACGTCCTGCTTCGCGAGGCCGTACGACTCGACCTGCCCGCCGCCGCCTCCACCCCCCCCGCTGCCTCCCCCGCCTCCGCCTCCACCGCCTCCACCGCCTCCACCGCCGCCGCCCGGGCCGTCGCCGCGGGGGACGTGGACGGCGCGGGGGGTGTCCATCCAGAGGGTGTGGCCGCAGCAGTCGTAGGCCATCCCGGGGTCGACCACGAGCCAGTCGTTGTCGCACTCCTCGCGCGGGTGGCGGCGGATGCGGAAACCGCAGAGGATCCCCTCGCCGTGGGCGAAGTGCTGGTGGTACTCGATGCGCCGCACCAGGTCGTCCTGCTGGTGGCGGAGGTCGCGCGCCACCAGGAAGCGGCCGTTCCAGAAGCGGAGCCGCTCCAGCGGGGGACGGTCGCACCCGCCCTCGGTGGGTCGGTCATCGCAGCCTTCGCGGGGGTCTTTCTCTCGGCTCATCGCTCGTTTCCCGGCTGTTGAGGGGGAGGAGGGGGTCAGGAGATGCGCCAGGGGAGCGCCCCGTCGGGGGCGCCCACGGCGGGCGTCTCGGGGTGGGCGCCGGGCTCGGCGCCGGCCAGCATGCAGTCGTAGTCGAGGCGCGCGGCGGGGGCGTCCGCGTCGCCGGCGGCGGCCAGCCGGGCCACGGGGTAGACGCCGAGGACGGTGTCGACCCCCAGCGTGGCCTGCGCGCCCAGGCGGAGGCGGGGCTCCACCAGCACCACCTCGCCCACCGTCCCCGCCGGCTGCTCGCGCTTAAGCACCGCCTGGAGCGCCTGGACGTCGGCCGGGGTGGGGGCCAGGGCGCGGGGAACGTAGACGGAGAAGCGGTGCGCGTGGACGGTGACGGGGTCGGTCTCGGGCGTCCCCAGGTCGCGGAGCGTCCCCTCGCCCAGCGCCGAGGCGCCCAGGCGGAGGCGGCGCATCACCTCGGAGCCGAAGAGGGCCGCGGGCGCCCCGTCTCCCGCGCCCGCGCGGGCGGGGAGGCGCGAGCGGAAGTGCTCCCAGACGAAGGGGCCGTCCACCCGGTCGGGGTCGATCCCCCACCGCGAGGCCAGGTGGAGGCGGAGCGCGGCGGCCACCGCCGAGGGGGTCCCGCGGCGGAAGAGGTGCTCGGCGGCGTGGCGGACGGCGCGGCGGCGGGCGGCGGCGCTCCACGCGGGGTCGAGCGGCTGGTCGAGCCACGACGCCAGGTACGCCAGCATCGCCTCGCCCGCCGTCTCCGGGCGCAGCTCGCGGTCGAAGTCGCCCACGGCGCGCTCCAGCGGCCCCCACGTCCCCTCCAGCGCCCCCACGAAGCGCTCCAGGAAGCGGGTGTCCTGGTCCTGCTCGCGGAAGACGGCGGGGAGGTAGTCGGCGATCCCCCGGCGCGGGTAGACGGCCGTGGCCGCGCGCACCGCGGGCGTCGCCGAGCCGCCGTCCAGCTCCAGCCGGAGCCAGAGGTACTGCCCCGGCGCGCTGAGGACGGCGACGTCGCTCTCGGTCGTGTCCTTTTCGTCCTTCGACGACGCGGGGGAGGGGCCGACCACGCGGTGCGGGGCCGACCACGGCGCCTCGTCGTCCGCGGGGGTCGTGCTGGAGTCGCTCGTCCGGGTGGAGACGCGGACCGCCGTCCCCGCGGGGAGCGCGCCGATCTCCAGCTCCACCCGGTCCCACGTCGCGCGCGGGAGCCCGGCGTCCAGCGGGCCGATGACGATCCGCCCCGTCGTCCCGTACGGCCGCCGTCCCACCTGCGTCTCCGGCGGAAGCTCCAGCCGCTCGCCGCCGGGGCCGAACGCCGGCCACGCGGGCGGGGCGGGCCAGGGGACGGGCGCCGCGGAGGGAGATCCGAAGTCCGGCGGGACGCGCATCCGCCACCCCCGCGCCGGGTCCGGCTCCACCGCCACGGGGAGGGGGGCGAAGCGCTCGCGGGCCTCGTCCACCGGCATCCATTCGCCCCCGGCCGACCCGTCCTCCTCGAGCGCCAGGAGCCGGCTCCCCGCGGACTCGAAGACGTGCACGCGGCCCTTCGCGTCCGTCAGAAGCCGCGCCGGTTCGACCGATTCGCCGGACGACGGACGGAGGAGCGCGCGGCGGACCACGCCCTCGCGGCCGGGGCGCCAGGCCCAGACGGCGGCGTGCGCTCCCGGGCGGGCGGAGAGGAGGAGGACCTCGCCGGAGGGGGTCGCGATCAGGTCCCGGAGGCGATGGCCGTTCGGGAGCGTGACGTCGTCGAAGACCAGCCTGGCGCGGGCGTGGAGGGCGAGGACGCGCGCGCCGTGGACGGTGGAGAAGACGAGGAGGTCGCCCGCGCGGTCGAGCACCGGCGCGTCGGCCGCGGTGATTCCCGGGAGGGAGACGAAGGAGACGAACGCCTTCCGCCCCGCGTCGTAGCGGAGCGCGCGGCGGCGCCGGGCGCCGGCCAGGAGGAGCTCGTCGCCGTGGAGCGCGACGTTGCGCGGGAGGGTGAGCCCGCCCACGGAGGCCGGGAGCGCGGCGGGGTCGAGGGGGCCGCCCCCCGCCGGGCGGAGGGCGAGCGCGGCGCGGCCGGGGACCACCCCTTCGGCGTCGGCCGCCACGGGGACGTCGCGCCCGGCGGAGAGCCCCGCCCCCCACCCGTTCGCGCCCGAGAGGCGCCAGCGCTTCGCGGCGGCCACGTCACTCCTCCACGTACGCGAGGGGCGTCAGGTCGACCCGCCCCGCGTACACCAGGGCGTCGGGGGCGAGGCGCACCGGGGCCGACGCCGACTCGTGGAGGCGCCCGTCCACGGTGATCCGGAGCCGCTCCACCGTCCGCACCCCCGCCTCGTCGACGAGGAGGCGGCTCTGCACGTTGACCGGGTGGAGGTCCTGCCCGAAGCGCCACTTCCGGTAGTCGAGCGACTCCAGGAGCCGCTTCCGCGCCGCCTCCTGCGCCTCGCTGAACGAGAGCTCCGGGTCCACCCGGAGGTCGGCCGAGACGTCGATCCGCACGAAGGTGGGGGCGCGGACGTGCACCTCGGTGGTGAGCGTCCGCTGCTCCTGGAGCGCCGAGCAGACGCGGCGCAGGAGCGCCTCCGAGGTCGACGGCGGCGTCTCGCGGCTGTCCTGCACGACGAGGACGGTGACGGCGCCGGGGACGGTGACCTCGGGGTAGTCCGGGTGCGCGCCGGGGAGCGCCACGGCGCGCACGACGCCGCCGATCTCCTTCGCCGCCGCCTCGAAGTCGGCCGCGGTCACCGCCCGCTCGCGGCGGCGGAGCCACTGCGGGGCCCCCTCGGCCGCCTCCTTCGCCGTCTGCGCGTTCAGCCCCCCCACCGCGGGGCGCGGGTTGGTGACGCCCCGGATCCCCGGGAGCGTCGACTGGAGGGAGGCGACCTGCTCCGCCTCCACGTTCCCCCCCGCACCCCCGCCGTACCGGTAGCTCCGCGCCACGACCGCGCTCCCCGCCGGGGGGATCGCCGCCCGCCGCCCGTCGCCGAAGGTCACCGTCCCGCTCTCGGCGTCCACCAGGTAGACGCGCGCCTCCTCCCCCGCCTCCTCCGCCGGGACGTCGGGGCCGGGGTCGCGGAAGAGGGGGACGGCCTTCCACGGCTGGAGCGCGCCGCCCTCGTCGGCCACCGCCAGCTCCAGCGAGTCGGGGACGAGGGGGGCCCAGCGGAGGCGCGCCGTCTGGCCGGGGCTCCCGTCGCTGGTGGCCATCGCCTCCTCGCGCACCGTCACCTGGTGGCGGGCGCGGACGGCGTTGAAGCGGAAGAAGGCCACCCGGGGGACGCGCTCGCCGTAGTCGGGGCCGCGGACCCGGAGGCGGACCCAGTAGCACGGCTCCTCCACCGCCCAGAGGAGGGCGGGGGCGATCTCGCGCGGGCCCTGGAGCGCCAGGTAGCCGCCCACCTCCAGCGCCCGCGTCTCGTCGGAGAGCACCGTCAGCGCCTCCCACGGCTTCCCCGGGCCCGGGAGGTACTCCCACGCCATCTCGGCGCGGAGGACCTGCGGCCCGCTCCCGCACGCCACCGGCGCCGGGACGTCGCGGTCCTCGGGCTCGAAGGCGCGGAGGGAGATCCGCCCCGGGAAGGGCCTCCACCCCGCCTCGGGGCTGGCGGGGACGCCGAAGCCGAAGTAGACCGCCGCCCCCGTCTCCGGCCGCTCGCCGAAGGGGTACAGCGCGCCCCCCTCCGGCCCGTTGAGCGCCGTCACGTCGTGGAAGGTGGCGCCGTCGTAGGTGAGGACGAACTTCAGCTCCGCGCCCACCACGTCCAGCGGCGTGGAGGTCTCGAAGATTACCGGCGAGCCGTCCTCGGCCGGGGGCGCGCCCACGCGCGTCCCGCGGGGGACGGCGAGGGCG
>DATACF010000452.1:0-3821 GCA_036259235.1 Longimicrobium sp.
GCCCGGGGAGCTCCCCCGGCCGCGCTTCTTTTCGTCCGGCCGCCGCCTCAGACCCCCGCGGCGACCCGGCCGTCGATCCGGGAGGCGGGGACGGGGGGGAAGGCGGGGGCCGGGGCGTCCTCGGCGTCGCCGAGGCGGAAGCGGCCGACCTCGTCCTGGAGCTCGCGGGCGATCTGGGAGAGCTCCTCGGCCGAGGCGCTCATCTCCTCCATGGAGGCGTTGATCTCCTGGACGGAGGCCGCGGCGTCCTCGGCCGCGGCGGCGTTGTTCTGCGAGAGGCGGACGAGCGACGACTCCGTCCGGCCGCCGGTGAGCGCCGACTCGAGCCCGGCGACCGCCAGGACGCTCCGGCTGGAGACCGCGATCTCGTTGGCGGCGCGGTGGATGGCGCCCACGTCCTGGACCGTCGTCTCGACCACCGAGAGGATCTCGCCGAGGGCCCCGCCCGCGTCCTGCGCCAGCCCGGCCCCCGCCTCCACCTCGGCGGTGCCGCGCTGCATGGAGGCCACCGCGCGGTGGGTGACCTGCTGCACCGCGCCGATCAGCTCGGCCGCCTCGCGCGCCGCGTCGCCCGAGCGGGTGGCGAGCTTCCGCACCTCGTCGGCCACCACCGAGAAGCCGCGGCCGTGCTCGCCGGCGCGCGCCGCCTCGATGGCGGCGTTGAGCGCCAGGAGGTTGGTCTGCGCGGCCACGTCGGTGATCCCCCGGGTGATCCGCCCGATCTGCTCCGAGTAGGCGCGCAGCTCCTCGATCTGCTTCGCCGTCTCCATCACCGTCTGGCGGATCCGGTCGAGCGACCCCACCGCCTCGCCGATGACCCGCGACCCGTCGCGCGCCACCTCCATCGCCCGCTCCGATGCCCCCGACACCCCCTCGGCGCGGGTGGCCACGTCGCCGATGGAGCGGACCATCTGCCCCAGCGCGTCGGCGATCATCTGCGTGTTGCGCGCCTGCTCCTGGGCGCCCGCCACCAGCTGCGTGAGCGAGGCCGCCACCCCCTCGGAGGCGCCGGTGACGTGGTCGGCCGCCTGCGAGAAGGTCTGCGCCACCTCGGCCACCTCGTGGGCCTGGGCCCGCACGGTGCGGACGGTCCCCGCCAGCCGCTCGGTCCCCGCGTTGACCGCCTCGACCGCGTCGCCCACCGCCCCCGCGCCCCGGTCGGCGCGCGCCGTCAGGTCGCCCGCGCCCACCCGCTCGGCCACGCGCATGAGCGCCTCGGCCTGGCGCGTCTCGCCGGCCAGGAGGCGGGCCATGTACACCAGGATCGCCACCTCGAAGACCACCCACGCCGCGTGCACGGCCACGATGTCCCACCCGTGGTCGTGCTGGAAGATCATCACCCCCGCGCCGCCGACCTGGAGGACGTTGAAGAGGGCGTGGTGGGTCGCCGTCACCGCCGCGCCCCACACGGGAACGCGCCAGTCGCGGTACATGAGGAGGAAGGCGAGGATGGCGAAGATGTGGAAGTGCATCTCGATCATCCCCCCGGTCTGGTGGATGATCAGCGCCGAGCTCAGCAGGAGCGCCGTCGCCATGGCCAGCCGCGAGAAGAGCGTCCCCCGGAAGCGCCACGCCGCGAAGACCCCCGCCGCCACCGTCGGCACCCCCCAGAAGAAGACCTCGGCCCACGTCCCCCGGAGCGCCGCCAGCGCCAGGAAGAGGGGGACGTGCGCCGCCAGGAGCCACGACAGCATCACGTCGGTGCGCCGGTAGCCGGCCTCCAGGAGGCGCGCCTCGGGGGGGGCGCCGCGGAAGCCGCCGTCGAGGTCACCGGCACGGCGCCCGAACAGCTGCGTTTCGCCCAGGGGCACCCGGGCCGCTTCGGAGGAGGGATAGATCATGACGCTGCGGATGGTGGCTGAAGGATCGACGGGATCGGGTGCGCCGGACGCGTCCCCGGCCTCGGAACGGGGGCCGGTTGGAACGCAAGACCACGTCCAGGCTTCGTACAAGGATGGTTCCCGGCGGGAAACATCGAACAGCCGGGGATCGGAAGGAGCCGCAAAGCTATACGAACGTATGCGATTCGTCCACCGCTCCGCCGCCCTCCGCACACACGCGCGGTGAGGTTACGCCGCGGGGGCGCGCTCCGGATCTCTCTCGTGCGACCGGCACCCCTTGGAATCTCTCACAGGGGCACAGGGGACACGGAGGGGATTCGGAGGAGATCCTGAGGGGGATTCGGAGCACGCCGGGCCCCCCCGTGTCCCCTGCGCCCCCTGTGAGAGGCCCGCTTTACGGCGCTCGCCTCACGCAGAGGAGCAGAGAAAGCAGAGAACCCCGTGCAGTTCTCTGCTGACTCTGCTCCTCTGCGTGAGACCCGCTGTTTCCGTTCGGCGGCTACTCTCGCTTGCGGCCGGTGGCGGGCGCGGCGGGCGGCGGCGCGGGGACGGACGCGTGGCCGCCGGGCGCCCCGTGGCCGCCGTGCATCGAGGCGTGCCCGCCGTGGCCGCCGTCGAACCACTGGTCGCACTCCGACTCGCCGGTGGCGGGATTGAAGACGCACATGTTCGCCATCATCCCCAGGTCCTCGTGGGCGAGGTCGTGGCAGTGGTAGACGAACGGCCCGCGGGCGATCGGGAGGAAGCGGAAGCGCACCTTCACCGTGTCGCCGGCCCACCGCCCGTCGGGGCGCTGGTGGATCCCCAGGTGGACGTTGTCGAGGTGCACCGAGTCGGGCTGCGGGACGCCGTTGATCTCGGTGACGACGAAGTCGGTCTGGTGGATGTGGAAGGTGTGGTTGAACCAGGTGTCGTTGATCAGCGTCCACTCCTGCGTGCGCCCGTAGGCGACCGCGTGGTCGAGGCGGCCGGGGACGTAGCTGCTGTCGTTGAGCGCGAAGGGGAACGGCTTCCTCCCCGGGAAGAACTGGTAGTGGATGGTGAAGGTGTCCACGTCCGTGGCGGTCCGCAGCCGCGTGATCGAATCCAGGAGCGCCACGTTCTCGGGGATGGTGAGCGGCGAGAGGGCCCGCGGCGGGACGGCCTTCGGCTGGACGCCGCCGATCACCTCCAGCGTCCCCAGGTCGACGCGGGCGCTGAGGTTCACCTGCGTGGGGTTGCTCCGGTTGAACGAGGTGGGGAAGGGGCTGGAGTAGAAGGCCACCTTCCCCCACGGCCCCGTGCCGCCGATGATCACCGCCTCGGCGCGCTGCCCGGGCGCCAGGAAGAGCGAGTCCATCGGCGTCGGGCGCGTGAGGTGGTTGCCGTCGAGCGCCAGGACGATGAACCGGTACCCCCGGCCGCGCTCGCCCAGGCGGAGGTTGACCCAGGTGGCCCCGGTCATGTTGGCGATCCGCCAGAGCTGCTGCTCGCCGGGGGCGATGGTGAAGCCCGTGCAGGGGACGCCGTTGATGTTGAGGTAGGCGGTGCTGGTGTTGTCGCGCGTGTCCTTGATGTACATCACGCGCTCGTGCTCGCCGCCCGCGCCGGCGAAGTCGGGGAAGGAGTCCAGGATCTCGCCGATGATCAGCGCGCCGGCCAGCCCGCCCGCCACCTGGTTGGCGGTGCGCCCGTGCGGGTGCGGGTGGTACCACATCATCCCCTCCGACTGCACGTCGGGGACGTAGAAGGCGTTGCGGTTGCTCCGCCCCTGCCCGATGGGGACGTTGGTGACGTTGTCGCCCGTGTCGGGGAGCGGCGTCACGATCATCCCGTGGTAGTGCTGGTTGGTGGTGTCGACCTGCGACTGCGGCTGCTGCGTCCCCACGGGCTTCATCTGGTTCGACACCATCACGTCGAGCCGCTCCTCGCGCTTCATGCGCAGCACCGGCGCCACGTACTGCCCGTTGTAGACGTTGCGGGT
The DNA here is from genome assembly GCA_036259235.1 of Longimicrobium sp. GTDB lineage: Bacteria > Gemmatimonadota > Gemmatimonadetes > Longimicrobiales > Longimicrobiaceae > Longimicrobium. The sequence continues at coordinate 3,805 of DATACF010000452.1, forward strand.
GTAGGTGCTGTCGCCGA
>DATACF010000453.1:0-2652 GCA_036259235.1 Longimicrobium sp.
CCCGGCTCGTCTTAGGCTCGCCACCCTCTCCCACAAGTGGGAGAGGGGACTTTGGGGCCCGATGCGACGGGCGGAGTTCCGGGTGCGGGAAGGCTCCGCTGGCGCGATAAATCGCGCGGCTACAATGGTTTGCGCGGTGCGGACGGCGGCGCGTCCGACGACGTTCTCCCCAATCCCCCGCGAAACGGGGCGAGGGGGCCGGGGGGTGGGGGCCGCCACCGCCGCGGCATGCGACGTCACTCCCTCCCGCGCGCCGTCGTCTCCGAAGGCGTCATCCTCCGAAGAGCGGTCACCCCACCGCCGCCGCGGGCTCCGGCTGGCGGCTGGCGGCCTCCATCTCGACGTAGTGGCGGAGGACGTGGAGGAAGTCCTGGGCGTTGGTGATGACGCCGAAGGCCTGGTGCGTGCCGCGGTCCTTGAGCTTGGAGACGACGAACTCGGAACTGTCGACGCAGATGGTGGCCAGCGGCCGGACCTCGCCCGTCTCCTCGCGATAGACGTAGCTGGGGAGCATGTTCCCGGTGGCGATGGAGTGGAGCGCGGTGGCGATCATGATGACGCCGGTCGCCTTGCGCGTGTGCTCCTTCATCACCTCCTGGCAGCGGATGGCGTCGGTGATCGTGTCCGGGAGCGGCCCGTCGTCGCGGATGGAGCCGGCGAGGACGAAGGGGACGCCCGAGGTCACGCAGGCGTGCATGATCCCGTTCTCGATGATCCCCTGCTCCACCGCCGCCCGGATCGACCCCGCCCGCCGCACCCGGTTGATGGCCCGCATGTGGAAGGCGTGCCCGCCCTCCATGGGGACGCCCCGGGAGTTCATCCCCAGCGTCGTCCCCATCGTGGCCGCCTCGATGTCGTGCACCGCCACCGCGTTGCCGCCGAAGAGGACGCCCACGTAGCCGTTGCGGACGAACCACGCCAGCGTGTCACGCCCCCGCGAGTGGAGGACGGCGGGGCCGACGACCCAGATGAAGTGCCCCCCGTTCTCCTTCTCGTCGACCAGGACCCGCGCCATCTCGGGGTAGTCGGTCGGCTTCTCGCGCGAGACCTCCGAGGACATGAACTTGAACTCGCCCTCGGGGCCGCTCTCGTAGTCGCCCAGGAGCCCCGTGGCGTCCACGAAGATCCCCTCCGCGCCGTCCTCCGCGAGCCCCATCGCCACCCTCTGCCCGCCGCGGACATAGCGCCCCTCCAGCACCCGCGGCACGCCGTCGGGGTCGAGGACGAGCGCCGAGTCCATCCGCGGGTCGCGCGGGAGCCTCCACTCGCCGTCGATCCTGACGTACGTGGGGAGGTTGGTGGTCGAGAAGAAGCCCTCGGGGAGGACGCCGTCGGCCGGCGCCGCCTCCCAACGGGCGTCGGGGGCGGCCTGGAAGCGCGGCTGCGAGAAGTCGGGGCGGCGATACATCGATCGGAAGGCCGGGGGGAAAAGTCCTGAGTCCTGAGTCCTGAGTCCCGAGGCGCTTTCGCACTCCCGCACTTTCGCACTCTCGCACTCGGTCGTTGGGCGCCGGAAGGTACTGCCGGGACGGGGGGCGGATCAAGCCGCGACCGGCCGCCGGCCGGACGGCCCACATCATGGCGCGCCGGTGCCGGGAACTCAAGGGAGGCCGCGCCCCGGCGCGCCACGCCGCCCCCTCGCCCCGCGGCACTTTCGCGCGCGGCCCGAAATCCGCAGATTCACGACCCGTCCAAACACCACCGGAGAGAGAACCGCCCATGCCGAGCAGGGAGGCAGCGATCAACGCACCGAAGCCAGACGGCGCGTGGACCCTCGAGGATTCCCGCGACCTGTACAACGTCGAGGGATGGGGGATCGGCTACTTCGACATCAACGAGAAGGGGCACGTCTCCGTCCACCCCACCAAGGACCCGGGGCGCGGGATCGACCTCTTCGAGTTCGCCATGGACCTGGAGGCGCAGGGGATCGGGCTCCCCCTGCTGCTGCGCTTCTCCGACATCCTCCGGGCGCGCGTCGAGACGCTGTCGCAGAAGTTCCAGAACGCCATCGCCGAGTTCGGCTACACGGGGAGCTACACCACCGTCTACCCGATCAAGGTCAACCAGCAGCGCCACGTCGTGGAGGAGATCGCCGAGTTCGGGCGCCCCTACGGCGTGGGGCTCGAGGTGGGCTCCAAGCCCGAGCTGATGGCGGTGCTGGCGCTCACCGAGCGGACCGACCACCTGATCGTCTGCAACGGCTACAAGGACGAGGAGTACGTCCGCCTGGCGCTGATGGGCCACAAGCTGGGCCACGAGGTCCTCATCGTGGTCGAGAAGCTCTCGGAGGTCGACACCCTCCTCCGCGTCGCCGCCGACATGGGGGTCGACTCGCCGGGGATCGGGGTGCGGATCAAGCTCTCGACCACGGGCGCCGGGCGGTGGCAGGAGAGCGCGGGCGAGAAGAGCAAGTTCGGGCTCAACTCGTCGCAGGTCGTCCGCGTCGTCGACCGCCTCCAGGAGGCGGGGAAGCTCCACGCGCTCCGGCTCATCCACTTCCACCTGGGGAGCCAGATCCCCGACATCCGCAACATCAAGCTGGGGATGAGCGAGGTGGCGCGGTACTACGTGGAGCTGCGCCAGATGGGGGTCGAGGTGCAGTACGTGGACGTGGGCGGCGGGCTGGGGGTCGACTACGACGGCTCGCGCTCG
>DATACF010000454.1:0-2517 GCA_036259235.1 Longimicrobium sp.
GGTGGGCGCCGCCGCACCCGACTCGCTCGGCGCCGCGCTCACGGCCGCCCTCGCCGGGCGCCGCCTCCCGCGCCTGATCGCCTTCCACGGCGCCGCCGACGCCGTCGTGGCCCCCGCGAACGGGCGCCAGCTCTTCGGGCAGTGGTCGCGCGCGCTGGGCGCCAGGGACTTCCTGCGGGACGAGGAGACGATCGGCGGACGCACCGTCACCCGCGACCGCGCCGGCCCCAACCTCCAGCTCTGGATGGTCGACGGGCTGGGCCACGCCTGGTCCGGCGGGTCGCCCGAGGGGACCTTCACCGACGCGCGGGGGCCCGACGCCACCCGCGAGATGCTGCGCTTCTTCCTCGAAGAGCCCTGCTGAAGCCGATGAACGCGGTACACGCCTTCCCCAAGCGCCCCGACCCGCTCCGCTTCTGGCGGCGCATCGCCCCGCACCGCCTCGCGCTGGTGGACCGCGCGCGCGGCGACCGCCTCACCTACGCGGAGCTCGACGCGGGCGCCGACCGCTGGGCCGCCCTCCTCCGCGCGGAGGGGATCGGGCGCGGCGACCTCGTCGGCGTCCTGGCGGGGAACCGGCGCGAGGGGGTGGAGCTCTTCTTCGCCTGCGGGCGCGTCGGCGCCGCGCTCCTCCCGCTGAACTGGCGTCTCGCCGCCGCCGAGCTCGCCCCCATCGTCGCCGACGCGCGCCCCGCCCTCCTCTTCGGCGAGGCCCGCTTCCGCGACCGGGTGGAGGGCGCGGTGGGGGACGACGGGAATGCGCTGCGGTGGATCGACCTCGACGCCGACGCCCCGGCGCTCCTGGCGCGCGGCGGCCCGCACGCGGACGACGTCGAGATCTCCGGCGACGACCCGCTCCTCGTCCTCTACACCTCGGGGAGCACGGGGAAACCGAAGGGCGCCGTCCTCCCGCACCGGCAGCTCTTCTTCAACGCCGTCGCCACCACGACCGCGTGGGAGCTGGGGGCAAGCGACGTGGCGCCGGTCTCCACGCCCTTCTTCCACACCGGCGGGTGGAACGTCTTCGCCACCCCGCTCTGGCACCGGGGGGGCACGGTGGTCCTCTTCGACGCCTTCGACCCCGACGCCTTCCTCCAGGCGGTGGAGGAGGAGGGGATCACCGTGGCGCTCACCGTCCCCACGCAGCTCCTGATGCTCACCGAGAGCCCGCGCTGGGGGCGCCCGCTCCCGTCGCTCCGGTACTTCGTCTCCGGCGGCGCCCCCTGCCCCCAGTCGCTCGCCGCGAAGGTGCGCGCGGCCGGGTACCGCTTCCGCGAGGGGTACGGGCTCACCGAGTGCGGCCCCAACTGCTTCGCCATCTCCGACGAAGAGGCCGCCGCCCGCCCCGGCGCCGTCGGCTGGCCGGTGCCGATGCTGGAGATGCGCGTGGAGGCGGAGGACGGCGGCGAGGCGGCGCCGGGGAAGCCCGGCGAGCTGCTGCTGCGCGGTCCCCAGCTCTTCGCCGGCTACCTCCGCGCGCCCGAGCGGACGGCCGAGGTGATGACGCCCGACGGGTGGCTCCGCACCGGCGACCTGGCGGTCCGCGACGCCGACGGGTGCTTCCGGATCTGCGGGCGGCGGAAGGAGATGTTCATCTCCGGCGGCGAGAACGTCTTCCCCGGCGAGGTGGAGGCCGCGCTCGCCGACTGCCCCGGCGTCGCCGAGGTCGCCGTCGTGGGCGTGCGCGACGCGCGCTGGGGCGAGGTGGGGCGCGCCTTCGTCGTCGTCCGCGGCGGGGCGCCCGTGTCTGAGGAGGCGGTGATCGCCCACGCGCGGGCCCGCCTGGCGGGGTACAAGGTGCCGAAGTCCATCGTCTTCCTCCCCGAGATCCCCCGGCTGGGGTCGGGGAAGGTCGACCGCCGCGCCCTGGCGGAGGCGTACGCGTGAGCGCCGCGGCCGCCCCCCAGGCCAAGGGGTCCACCCTCCGCGCCACCCTGGCGTACGTCGAGAAGGAGTTCGGCGAGCCCGCCCGCGCCACCGTCCTCGCCCGCCTCCCCGACGACGTCCGCCGCCGCGTCGAGGCCAGCGCCACCCCCGCCGACGAGGTCCCCATCGAGCTCCTCCGCGAGCTGTGGGGGGCGGTGGACGCGGTGATCGGCGCCCGCGACCCGCGCTGGCCCGAGCGCTCGGGCGCCTTCTCCATCGACTCGTCGGGGGTGCGGCTCTACGGCGGCATCCTCCTCAAGTCGTCTCCCGAGGAGTTCCTGACGCAGCGCGTCTCGCTCTTCCGCCTCTTCTACCACCCGGGGAACATGGAGGTGGTGGCGCAGGAGGACGGGCACGCCGTGCTGCGGCTGGTGGGCTTCCCCGGCGACCCCGTCTTCTGCCGCCGCCAGACCGGCGGCCTCCTCCGCTCCGTCGAGCTGGCCGGCGGCGCCAACCCCTCCGTCCGCCACGTCCGCTGCGCCGTCGAAGGCGACGCCTTCTGCGAGTGGGAGCTCCGCTGGGAGTAACCCCAAAAAGCAATCTCACGCAGAGGAGCAGAGTCAGCAGAGAACCGCTCGAAGTTCTCTGCTG
>DATACF010000455.1:0-2693 GCA_036259235.1 Longimicrobium sp.
GCGCGCGTGGCCGCCAGCCAGTCCGCCGCCGCCCGCGAGGTCGTCGACGCCCTCGAGGCCGGCACCCGCCGCGAGCAGGTCGACGCCGCCCGCGCCCAGGTCGCGAGCGCCCGCGCGGCCTTGCAGACGTCGCAGGCGACGGTGGGCGAGCTGACGCTGGTCGCGGCCGTGGACGGCGTGGTGCTGTCGCGCTACGCCGAGCCGGGGGAGATGGTGACCACCGGCGAGCCCGTCCTCACGCTCGGCCAGACTTCGCGCCCGTGGACGCGCGTCTACGTGGGCCCCGACGTCCTCCCCACGCTGCGGATCGGCGCCCCCGTCACCGCGCGCCTCGACGGCTTCCCCGACCGCGCCTTCACCGGCCGGATCGCGGCGGTGAACGACCGCGCCGAGTTCACCCCCCGCGTGGCGCTCACCGAGGACGAGCGGCGCGACCTCCTCTTCGGCGTCAAGGTCGAGTTCGACGACCGGAGCGGGATGCTCAAGCCCGGCCTCCCCCTCACCGTCACCTTCCCCCGCCCGGAAGGGGTCCGATGAGCGCCGCGGAGCCCGGCCCGATAGCGTCCGCCGCCCCCGCCGTCCGCACCGTCGGCCTGCGGAAGGCCTTCCCCGCGCTGGTGGCGGTGGAGGGGCTCGACCTGGAGATCCCCGCCGGGCAGGTCTTCGGCCTCCTGGGCCCCAACGGCTCGGGGAAGACGACCACCATCCGCATGCTCTGTGGGCTCATGGAGCCCACCTCCGGCCAGGCGACGGTCGTCGGCCACGACGTGGCGAAGGAGCCCGAGAAGGTGCGCCGGAGCATCGGCTACATGTCGCAGAAGTTCGGGCTCTACGACGACCTCACCGTCCTCGAGAACATCCGCTTCTACGCCTCCGTCTACGGCCTCGCCGGGCGCGAGCGCGACGCGCGCATCGCCGAGCTCCTCCACGACCTGGAGCTGGAGCCGCGGACCCGGCAGCTCACGGGGACCCTCTCCGGCGGGTGGAAGCAGAAGGTGGCGCTCGCCTGCGCCACCGCGCACCGGCCGCGGATGCTCTTCCTCGACGAGCCCACCGCGGGGGTCGACCCCGCCGCGCGGCGCCGCTTCTGGCAGATCATCTACCGCCTGGCGAAAGAGGGGACGACGATCCTCGTCACCACCCACTACATGGACGAGGCCGAGCGGTGCGAGCGGATCGCCTTCCTCTCGCGCGGCCACCTGATCGCGGTGGGCACCGTCCCCGAGATTACGGCCCACTTCGGCCAGCCCTCCATCGAGGACGTCTTCATCGAGCTCCAGCGCCGCGACGAAGGAGTGACCGTATGATGTCCCTCCTCACCCTCCCCCGCGTCCGCGACGACCGCGCCTGGGGCTCCGACGACCGGCCGCTGTCCACGCCGACCCCGGCCTGTCATTCCGAGCGCAGCGAGGAATCTACTCGCCTCGCCTCGAAGCCCGCCGGCCGCGCCGTCGCCCGCCCCGCACGCCCCGGTCATCCGGACGGACGGAGGCCCGCGTGAGCGCCGCCCTCGACCGCGTCCGCCACTGGCGCCTCTGGCCGATGCTGTGGAAGGAGTTCGTGCAGATGCGGCGCGACCGGCTGACGCTGGCCATCATGCTGGCGATCCCCGCTTTCCAGCTGGTGATCTTCGGCTTCGCCATCCGCACCGAGGTCCGCCACCTCCCCACCGTCGTCCTCGACGAGGCCCGCACCTCCGAGAGCCGCGCGCTGGTGCAGGTGATGGAGAACACGGGGAACTTCGACGTCGTCGCCACCGTCGGCTCCCGCACCGAGGTGAAGCGGTGGATCGACGCCGGCGAGGCGCGCGCCGCCGTCGTCATCCCGCCCGAGTTCCAGCGCGACCTCAAGCGCGGCCGCGGCGCCCAGGCCCAGGTCATCGTCGACGCCGCCGACCCGCTGGCGTCGCAGAGCGCCCTCTCCGGCGCCCTGCTGGCCGCCCAGGCCCGCGCCGCCCAGCTCGCCGGCCCCCGCGCGGGCGCCGCCCCGCTGGAGGTGCGCGTCCGCCCGTGGTACAACCCGGCGCTCCGCAGCGAGGTCTACATCGTCCCCGGCCTCATCGGCGTCCTCCTGTCGCTCACCATGATCCTGGTGACGAGCCTCGCCATCACCCGCGAGCGCGAGCGGGGGACGCTGGAGCAGCTGATCGTCACCCCCATCGGCAAGCTCAGCATGATGCTGGGGAAGATCCTCCCCTTCGTCCTCGTGGGGTACGTGCAGATGACGGTCGTCCTCCTCCTGGGGCGCCTCCTCTTCGGCGTCCCGGTGCGGGGGAGCGTGGCGGCGCTCTACGCCATCACCTTCCTCTTCATCCTGGCGAGCCTCGGCCTCGGCCTCTTCGTCTCCACCGTCGCGCGGACGCAGGCGCAGGCCATGCAGCTCTCCTTCATGCTCCTCCTCCCCAACATCCTCCTCTCGGGCTTCATGTTCCCCCGCGAGGCCATGCCGGCGGTGATGCAATGGGCGTCCGCCGCCCTCCCGCTCACCTACTACCTCCGCGTCCTCCGCGGCGTCCTCCTCAAGGGCGTCGGCCTCGACCTCCTCTGGCGCGACGGCCTCGTCCTCGCCGCGATGGCGACCGTGATCCTCATGCTCAGCGTCGTCCGCTTCTCCAAGACGATCGAGTAGGGCGCGGACCGGGATCTGCCGAAATAAGGAAGAGGCGCGCGGCCCGAGCTTCCGGACCGCGCGCC